>JAHDEN010000160.1 GCA_020628815.1 Chloroflexota bacterium
GATCGTGCGAAAGTACGTGTTCTTGTTTCGTTCTTCGGCCGTGAAACACCGGTTGAGCTCGACTTTTTACACGTAGAAAAGGTCTAAACCCGATTTCATCGAGTTTAGGAAAGTTAATAAGTTAGTTTTTTACATAGGAGGATCAATGACCAAGATTGTCATTGATCCTCCTAGTTTTGTCTAAGGTAGTTGCGAAGCTACCGAATATCACAACAGGAGGAGCTTGGTTGTTATCGATCAAGCGTTTGGACTCCGGGAGAAATAAATGGCTAAGAAAGTCAAAGCAGTGGTAAAAATCCAAATCCAAGGTGGTAAGGCTAATCCAGCGCCTCCAGTAGGTACCGCTTTGGGTCCCCATGGTATTAACCTGATGGGTTTCTGTAAGGAGTACAACGCTAAAACGTCTAACATGGTTGGACAGGTTGTACCTGTAGAAGTAACCGTTTATCAAGATGGTAGTTTCTCTCTTGCACTAAAAACCCCGCCTGCGGCCGATATGCTCAAAAAAGCGGCCGGAGTCAAAAGCGGCTCTGCAGTTCCACATCGTGACAAAGTTGGTAAGGTAACTCGTGCTCAGCTTCAAGAGATTGCTGAAGTGAAAATGCGCGACTTAAACGCTAACGATATCGATGCAGCGATTAAAATTATTGCTGGTACTGCTCGCAGTATGGGCCTAACAGTAGAAGGTTAAGGTTTGAACTTGTTGCCTCGCAACAAATTCAAAGTGAGAAAATATCATGCCAAAACGCGGAAGAAAATATTTAGAAGCTGCTGAAAAAGTAGACCGTAACAAACTATACAGCCGAGATGAGGCTGTTCAACTGATTAAAGAGACCGCCTATACCAAATTTGATCCAACCGTAGAAGTTCACTTTAACTTGGGCGTTGACCCACGTAAAGCGGAGCAAATGGTTCGTGACGTTGTTGTTTTGCCACATGGTTTGGGTAAAACAGTAAAAATCTTGGTATTTGCAGAAGGCGAAGATGCAACCATCGCTAAAGAAGCTGGTGCAGACTACATTGCTGACCCAGATACGATGAAAAAGATCCAAGGTGGATGGGTTGACTTCGATGTTGCAATCGCTGTTCCAACTCAAATGGGTAATGTCGGCCGTTTAGGTCGTGTGCTTGGTCCACGTGGTTTAATGCCTAATCCAAAAGCTGGAACGGTTGTACCCGGACAAGACTTACCACGAGTGATTGAAGAATCACGCGCTGGTCGTGTTGAGTTCCGCGTTGACAAAACCGGTAACTTGCATGCCCCAATTGGTAAAGCAAGCTTTAGCGCAGAGCAGCTGGGCGAAAATATGCGCGCATTGTTTGAAGCGATTTTGCGTAACAAACCAGACGGCTTAAAAGGGCCATTTGTTAATCGTATCGCGGTTGCAAACACTATGGGTCCTGGAATTAAAATCGACCATTCAGAAGCTGGCTTCTAAATTGTTTGTAGCGTTGGTTAAATAACGCAATTGTAAAAAAATTGATTCCCAGAATTATCTATGCAATAATTCTGGTCCTTGAAAACTTAATATAGGCTCGGTTTAATAGCTGGGCCTGAACTAAAAAATTTGCCAAAGACAGTTGGTGCCCTAAAAGGCTTAATTTCCAACCGAGGTGGGTGAAACAGTTCGTTACTCGATATTGTCTCGCTGTGTTAAAAGACTTTTTGCACTGCGACTAAATATCATTAATTAATGAAACCTGGAATCCCCGCACGGCTGTGTGGGGATTTTTTATTTCTGGTGTGAGGAGGTGAAATCTCTTGGCTATCTCAAAAGCACGTAAAGAAGAGCTTGTAGCTCTATATGCGGACCTAATTGAGCGTAGTGATGCGATTTTCGTCAGCAAATACGCCGGTATGACTGTTAAGCAGATGGAAGAACTGCGTGGCAAAGTGCGTGAAGCCAATGGCTCAATGCACGTCACAAAGAACACTCTGCTAACACATGCACTTAAAGCCGCAGATATGCCAGTTCCTGAAGAACTGCTATCTGGTCAAATTACAGCAACTTTCTCACTTGGCGAAGCCCCAGGCTTGGCTAAGATGCTTAAAGATTATGCAAAAGGCGACGATATTTTCGAAGTCAATGGCGCAATCTTTGGGACCCAAATTTTGGATGAGAAAGGTGTTGAAAGTTTGTCAAAAATGCCTTCTATGGACGAAGTCCGTGGAACATTGGTGGGCATGTTAAGTGGTAAGTCAATCACCGGTAAGCTGGTTAGATTGTTCGCAACACCTGCGCAGGATACGGTTAGCATCCTGAACAACAGTGTGAATCAAGTTGTAAATGTCTTGAATGCACACGCAACCTCTGAGAGCGGTGAGTAATTTCTCGCTTTCATTTTTAAAAGAAACAAAATTAAATTTTAGCTCTCGTTAACTTAGCATAGCGAGGGGATGACAAAGAAAACGGAGTATTAAAATGGCCGATTTAGATAAATTAGTAGAAGATCTTAGCGCGTTGACCTTGATGGAAGCGGCTGAGTTGACCAAAATGTTGGAAGACAAATGGGGCGTTAGCGCTGCTGCACCAGCGGCTGCAATGCCAATGATGATGCCAGGTATGGCTGCTGGTGGCGCTGGTGGTGCTGCTGAAGCTGCTGAAGAGAAAACTGAGTTCAGCGTAAAACTTGCTGACGTTGGTCCAAAGAAAATCAACGTAATTAAAGAAGTTCGCGCTTTGACCAACCTTGGCTTGAAAGAAGCGAAAGAGGTTGTTGACGGTCTTGGAATGATTCTTGAGGACGTGAGCAAAGAAGCTGCTGACGAAGCAAAAGCTAAACTTGAAGAAGCTGGCGCGAAAGTAGAGATTAGCTAAGTACTCTCTCCAAAAATAAACCAGGTTAACGATTGGCCGGTTCCATTAGGAACCGGCTTTTTGTTTTTTTGCGGCAGTTTACACATATGGGCTTTTTGATTTTTCATTCAAAGGGTAGGAAAATTTCTGTATGAATGGTGCGAAGATAATTTTAGGATCAGGCTCTCCACGGCGGAAGGCGTTACTTGCGAAGCTGGGTGTAGCGTTTGAAGTTATGACGGCCGATGTTGATGAAGATTCGATCACAGTGGCAGATCCGGCCGAGAATGTGTTAGAACGTGCCCGACTTAAGGCGGATGCACTAAAAGGGCATGTTCCTAAGGGGGCAATCGTCATAACTTCTGATACAACGGTGGCAGATGGGACTGAGATGCTCAACAAGCCGGCCGATGTTGATGAGGCATGGCAGATGTTGGCCCAACTGCGCGGCCGAGCCCATCAGGTACATACGGGACTGATCTGTATCGATCCAACTGGAACTGAACATGCTGTCGTGAGTACAAGCCAACTGGTGATGCGCAACTATACGGATAAAGAGATTGAGGCGTATATTGCGACCGGTGATCCGATGGATAAAGCGGGAGCATATGCGATTCAGTCGCCGGGATTTCGGCCGGTCGATTATATTGAAGGCTGCTTCACCGGTGTGATGGGGTTCCCATTATGTGACGTGGCAGACTTGCTAAAAGCGTGCGGGGTGACGTTACCCTTCCCCCAAAAATTGACTGAGCAAGAGCAAATAGATTTTTTTGAGTGTAGCCGTTGCAAGGCCCATTTAGGGTAAAACGGATAAGAAAGATGAAACCTTTTGAAGAACTAACCCGGTTGGGAAAAATTAGGCGGCAGCGTCAACTTATTTACGCTGCGCTGGAGCAATATGATTTGCCAGTGACAGCGGTGAAATTCTTGGCCGATCATACAAATACACTGTTTGAAATCAGAACAGAAACAGGCGGCCGGTATGCGATGCGCATCTACTCAGATGGTGAGACAACGCTAAAAGAAAATAGGGCTGAGATGTTCTGGCTGAACGCCTTGAAGCGGGACACTGATATTAAAATTACTGAGCCGATTGAAAACCGAGAGGGTGAATGTGTGACGATTGTTAATGTGCCTAATTTACCGGCCGATCAACGTTGCGCATTGTTTAAATGGATTCCTGGCCAAACTTTGGCTGGTGCAAAAGGGGCGACCAACGTTCAGAACTATCAGCTTTACGGAAAAGCTTTGGCTCAACTGCACAATCATGCCCAGTCATTAAATCCGTTACCGGCCGATATTCATCCAAAACGGTGGGACAAAGTTTTTTATTATGAGAACGAATCTATCGTTTATAACGACCCCAAGTATGATCATCTGCTTTCGGCCGAAAGTGTGAAGATGGTGGATAAAATTGTGGCTAAAGGGGATGCATATTTGGCCAAGCTATTTGAAGACCCAACCGGCCGCATGTTGATCCATGGCGACCTGCATGATTCAAACGTACACATTCATAAAGGTGAGCTTTATCTGATTGACTTTGAAGATCTGAATTTAGGCTACGATACCCAAGATGTTGCGATTACCCTGTTTTACAATCGTCTGCGAGATAATAAAGCTGAGTTACAGGCCGCTTTTCGTGAAGGATATAGCAGTTTGCGCCCTTGGCCATTGGAGAGCGAGGAGCAGTTGCAGACCCTAATCGTTGCGAGAATGGTGATGTTTTTAAATTACGTGCCTCAGATTTTGCCGGCCGAGGATGCCAAGAAATACATTGACAATTGGCTGGTTGAATTAGAGCAGTACGTGCAAGCCTATGGATAAATATAAAAAACAGAGAATTCGAGCAAAATCAGTTTGTATTGTACGCAATCAAGGGAAGATTTTACTGATCGACACCCATGCCCCCAATCGACCTGATATTCGTGTTTTGGTGCCGGTTGGTGGTGGCATCGAGTTTGGCGAAACTTCGCAAGATGCGGCCGCGCGCGAGACACTGGAAGAGATTAATGCGGTGGTTATCAACCTGCGCTTTATGGGTGTGATTGAAAATATGTTCTCGCACGATGGCACAGACTATCACGAACATATTTTTGCATATGAGGGGGATTTTGAGGATGAGAGCTTGTATGAACAGGTGGAGTTAAAAGGGAAAGAAGACAACGGCTGGGAATTTGTTTGCCACTGGGTAGACATTGAGCTTTTAAAGTCGGGAGATGTTTTGTTTTTCCCAACCCAGATGTTGGAATGGCTGTAGCTTTACCGGTCGCGATCAAACCAGTAGGTTAACTGTTTCCACTCACCCCAATGGTCGTAAATCTCCATCATGGTGGCATCTGGGACGGTTTTGTCCCCCTCGAAATATTTGTTGCGTACATGCTCTCGATAAGCGGAGTCTACCGGTAGATAGTTATAATCGCCCAATAAGCCTGCTAAAGATGCGGCCGCATATGGTCCAACCCCTTTTAATTTTTGCAGTTCTTTTCTTAGCCCTTCCCCTTTTAGGTTTGAATGATTGAGTTGTTCAAGGTTCAGTATGTTTGATTCAATCGATTGCCCTAAATGCTGAACCGATGCGTTGCGATACCCCAGCCGGACTTTGTCTGCAAAGGTTTGATCGCTGGCTTGTGCCACTTGAGCGGGGGATGGAAACGCATGCCGTGTGGGATCGGCCGGTAGCGGCGAGCCTAGCTCTGTGCAGATCCGTTGGCTCATTTGCTCTGTTTGGGACCAAGTGATGTTGGTGGTGCAGATCATCTTGATTGTGTCTTCGAACAGGGTAGGGGTGCGCATAAGCCGTCCACGGCCGTGTTTGATCACCTGCCACAACGATTGATCTTTCGCTTGCTGTGCCATCGCATAAAACGGGGCAAAATCTTGATCGATGCGGAGCGAGCGTTTGACGGCCGTGCTTGTGTGGTTCCATTCGGCCGACGTGAGTTGGTCTGCACAGCCTAGCCGTAGCTGGTCCCCATCCTGCCAAATGAGTAGCAACACAACCCGGCCAGAGGGCAAAAGCTCAACCCGTTCAAGGATTTGATCCTGCGGCCGCCAGCGCCACGGGGCTAACAAATACCAGCCATGATCGGTGACGGTGGCGGCAAAATCAAACGGTTCAGTTGGAAGCGAAATCGGGTGGGTATGCATGGCTCGATTTTATCAAGATTCGTTAGTCGGCCAAAGGGACCGTAAACCAAAACTCCGTGCCTGCCTCTAAATCACTTGTGAAGTCGAGTTCGCCACCATGTTTTTCAATAATCTCACGGGAGATTGATAGGCCAAGGCCGGTGCCGGTTGCTTTGCGAATATTCGGATCCTCTGAGCGGAAGAAGCGGGTGAACATTTTTGCTTGATCATCAGACGATATGCCGTACCCTTCGTCACGTACAGAGAGCTTAACTTGGTTGTTCCCATTGGAAACAGCGACGTAAATGTTGCTGTTATCGGGAGAATATTTACAAGCGTTGCTCATGAGGTTGCTCATAACCTGCACCAAGCGCTCTTGATCCCCATACACAATGGGAGAATGAGAAAGCATGTCTAAGTGGATCTTGATGTTTTTCTTGTCAGCAACCGCCTGAATGGTGGTAATCGTATCGCTGATTACGGTGTTAAACGGCATGGGGGATGGCTCGATGCTTAGCTCACCTGTGTCGATGCGAGATGCATCAGTTAAATCTTTGATCAAGCGGTTCATGCGCCGGACGTTGATATGGATCGTTTTAACAAATTCGATTTGTTGATCGGTCAGTTTGCCCGACAACCCACTGAGCAGTAGATCTCCATATCCTTTGATCGAGGTAAGCGGATTTTTTAGCTCATGAGAAACGATAGAAACAAACTCAGACTTGGCGTAGTTGGCGGTTTGCACTCGATGATAGAGACGAGCGTTGGCCAAAACTGGGGCGCAGTGATTGATGAGTGTCGTGGCTGATTGCAGCTCAAAATCAGTAAAGCCTTCTGTAGTGTCTTTTTCGATTGAGACGATACCGGCCGACTTGCCATCGATCAGGATCGGCAAAATAATTTGTGATTGTGTTTCTTCTCGTAAAGGTTGGCTCTCTTCATCCTCTTTTAGGTTAACCGACATGATCGGTTCGCTCGACTCCATCGCCTGTTCCATGAGTTTGGGCAACGTTTCAAAAGTTAAATTTAAACTGTTTAGCGTGTTTGGGTATCCGAACTCTTTGCCGCTCAGCCATTCGTCTTCGGCCGTAAAGAGCATGATCGCTCCCGCATCCGCTTCGTAAAGCCGTTTGAGCCAGCCCAAAATGTTGGTAAACGTTGCCTCAACCTCAATCGTAGAGTTCAGGTCCCGATCCATCTGTTGCAACAGGGACAGCTCGTTGACACGGTTTTGCAGGTCGATGTCAGTTTGCTCATGCAGGCGGGCATTGTTTAGCGCAACCACGGCCGCGTCTGCAAAAGCTGACAGTAGCTCTTGATCATCTTTGGTAAAAGGCTGCTCGTTAAGCCGGTTTACAATTTGTAGCACGCCTAAAACCGCTTTGTCTGATTTTAGAGGCACGGTCAAAATCGATTCTGTTTTGTATGATGTCTGCTCATCGATGCCTTTGTACCAGGTGCCGGTGTCAGCCACATCGTTGACCATTTTTGCTTCACCCGTTTTGGCGACCTTGCTGGCAATCCCCCGGCCGAAAGGAATGTCTGAGCCTTTAAGATCGCTACCGGCCGGACCTGTGACCGCCACAAAGTTTAATTTGCCCGTTTGCTCATCCACCAGCAAAAAGCTACCCGATTCAACTTCAAGTAATTCAACCGCTTTGTCTAACGCCAGTTTCAGCAGCTCTTCTACCGAAAGAACGGCCGTAATCGTACGGATAACTTCGACCAAGCTTTCCATTTGCCCGGCCCGAATTTGTAAGCGGCGATTTGTTTTCCAGTTGTCTAAAGAGTTGGCAGCCTGATAAGAGAGGCGGGTGATAATCTCATAATCCTGCGGGCTAAAAGCTTTGCCCAGTTCAGGATGGCTTACCTCGATAGCACCAACTGATGTTGCCCCTGAATTTAGCGGAGCCACCAGCCATGCGCGGTTGTCGTTGTCTTTGTATTCCCAAACCTGCCCGATATCAACCACCTGAATAATTCGCTCGTCATAGACTTTGCGATGGATCCCTTCATACTCTGATACTCGGCGGCGTTCTTTGCTTTCATATTCGTCAGCATAGAATGCGGTGTAGAGCTGATTCGAATCATCATCCCGAATGTAGATGCGAAAATCACGGCCGTTAACCGCCTCGATGCAATTGGTGTAGATGAGCCACAACATGCCATCAAAGCTAATGGTGAAGTTTAGCGCCTCGTCAAATTGACGCAGCATTTTTTGCTCATCTAACCGTGCTTGCAAATTGGCTTTTTGGCGCACGACACGCTTGTATTGGTTTTTTAGATCGTCTTCGTCTTCTGCTGAAGTAGGCTTGCTTTTGGCGTTAGGCTGACTGGTCGGGTTAATTTCTTCTGATTCACGGCGCAGGTATTCGGTTAGAACTTGGCTGACAACAATCGCAAAAACTGTGGTGATGATTAAGACCCAGTAAGGTGGTTCACCCAGACTTAAAATAGCAACGCCCCACAGGATACATGCGATAAAAATAGTTATGGCGGTAGAAAACAGCAGTCGCCTATTCATACTAATAATTGCCGTGTGCTGGGGAAAAAGTGCCTTCCTTCGGCCATTGTGCTAACAGGGTTAGTGGCTAACCTTGTTGCTTAAATAAAGGGTGGCACGTTATCAAATAAAATTTTTAATGGCCTTGGTGATTTGTTTGAACGATGAGGGAGAAAAACTGGAACGTTTTCCTCTCGAATTTACAGCTTCACTGATTTTAATGTCTGGTCTGACAGTGCTATTTGGGTTGGACTGATGGCAGTGAAAGCTCATCGTCGATCCAATTGCCCCTAGCGGTTACCATATTAACACGCTCACCCGTGAATTGGTCGATAAGAATCAATGAAAAATTGCTATAACTTTCCAGAGGTAGCTGATCTGATTGCAGGGTCCTGCTATCAATTCCGGTTGAGCCGTTTTGGGATGCGTTTATTATCGCAGAAAACGGCTGTCGGTCTTCTAAAACGGTGCCGTCTTCCCAGTACATTAGGACTAGTGCGTCGGTATGTTTTAATTGTCTCGGATCAAGCAGGTCCCAATAAAACGTTACGGTTAATGGCTCACCGGCCGCAGGTGTGCGGTTGCTAAATTCGTATCCACGCAGCCGTGCTCGGCCGTCGAAATTGATGGATTGATGATTTGGATAGGGGCCTGTGCGCTCTGTCAGCTCAAGGCTGGTTACTAAATAGCTGTCTCCTAAAGATGCGCCAAATTGGTCTGAAATCGCCAAGCGATACCCTTCAACCGGTGCGTAAAACCCGATTCGCACCTCTGCCCGGCCGGGGTGTGCCGTTTGCGGAACCTCGATGTTGACTTGCTCTTCAAATTGATATCCGGTGGTCCATTGGCTCATGGGGAAATTGCCGGTTGCCGGGTGGGTATCCCGCTGGGCGATTAGTGTTCGGGTCTGACTATCGATTAGATGTACAAAAAAGTAAAAATCGCCAAACGGGTCCGACGCCACTTCCCACGACAAATTTAAGGTGATGGTGTCACCCGGGGTGACCGTTAAATCATCAACTGATGAGCTAAGCAAGCGAACAAATGGCTCAAAAAAGATGACGTTGCCGGATGGTGCAATTTGTTGCGCTTGTCCACTCGGCTCTCGCTCGGCCATGTTTTCTGGCTGTGCGTAGGCGGGTTGCAAAAACATAAACAGGGCCCACAGGCTGACCCAAACCATGACGACGTTTAAGCCGATGGCGAGTCGACGATCCCAGTTCCAACCGAGCAGTTTGGGCCATAGGGTTAGCCCCCAGAAGATGAGCAGGGCAAAAGCCGGAAGCCCTGGAAATAGGAAGCGTCCCATCGCCCCGGCCGGGCTAACCAACACATAGGCGAACACAACCACGACAGCAATGAGCGCAACCAATCCTAACAAAAGCAGGTGCGGCCGGATGGCGGCGTCTCGGTTGGCTGGAAGGCGATCTCGGTTGAAGCGGTGCCAAAATGCGTTGAAACCGATGCCGAAAATCGCCATGAAGGTTAGCCCCCAAGAAATTTGATAGACGGGGGACGGGAGTGGGATTTGTCCAAATCCAAACCGGCCGATAAACGTGCTCCAAATTCCTGGTAGTTCGATCCAGAGCAGCCCCCAGCTCGAACTGGCTTCGCGCGCTCCCCACAGTTCGGTCAAAATGCGGAACCCGGTCGGCTCACCATACAGGATTTGATTACGTAGAAACCACCAGCCAGCAAGCACGGCCGTTGTGCCGACAAATGCAAACCCTGCATAAAAAAAACCTTGCCAATCGGGATCACGATCATCTGCACTGTTTAGAAGCGGCATCAGTGTTTTGTACATGATGACCAACCCCAATGGAAGACCAAATGGGGCAAGATTGAACTTGCTCATCAGTGCAAGGCTATACGCCGCGCCAAATATAATCCCCCATTTGAGCGGATTATTGAGCGGCCCCGGCCGGTTGATGAGCAACACGCAGACCAAGCAGACGGTGCCACCGGCCAAGGCGGCGATCACGTCGTTGTTGAGGGTGCCGGACATGTATAAAAACTGGGGCAAGAAGGCCGCCAGTGGGGTTGCGCCAATCGCCATCCAACGATTAGCGGGCCACACCAGCCGCGCGGTTAGCCAGGTGACGATGACGACTAATCCGCCCAAAAACACATTGACTAGCCGTGCCAAGTGGGCCGCACGGGCCTGCCCTTGCCACGGGAACTGTTCGCTGGGGGGATGGATGTATTGGTTTTTATTGTCGGTGCCGACTTCCCATTGGCGATACCCCCAAAATGGGTTGGCTTGGCCGTTGACACAAACCCCTTCGCCGGTGTCAACACCGGCCGAAACAACGGCCGCCATCATATAAAACAGGGGGGGATGGTGGCTTTGCGAGCGGCAATCTTCTTCTCCTTGAACTGGCAAGGATTTGTTCTGAATGATGTATTGAATAAACCGGTAATGGCGCAGCTCGTCGGTCCCTTCGTGGATCGGGTTGATGACGCTGTAGAGCGTGCCGATAACGAGCATGGCGATGACATAGCCCCATAATGTTTTTTCGGCTAAAAGTTGGCGCAAGGTGTTGCGGCTGGAGGTGTGGATCGGGTGCAAAAAGGGAATTAATTATTATGTATTGGTTATTCTACCGAAATGAGAATCGCATCTCGGCCGTCTACGGCCAAAATGCGTTGACCCGTCATCGGGTCATACATGCCAAAGGCGATTGTATCACCCTCGCCCGTTGCAGGCGGATTTAAGATGTGCCGTTGTTGGAAAATATCTCCAACTTCTAAGGTTTGCGGATCAGCCCAGAACCCATCATCCCCGGTTATAAACCGGCCGTTGCCATCAAGATATTGCACAAACACGGCCAAACGTGGCCCAGCATAAACATTGGGCGGAGGAGGATTGCTGATGAGCGGAACGATAGGCAACTGCTCGGTTGAGAAGACAACGATTTGAACGGTCACATCAAATCCTGTACCTGATTCTGTGGGGATGATATAGGGGGTCAGGCACAATTGATTTTCAAAACAGATTTCGTTGTCACTGGGTAGCGGGACGAGGGTAGAGCGGTATGAATTGAAATCACCGATACCGGCACCACCTAGCGGACCAAAGGTTTCTTGCTGCCACGGTACGGCCGTTTTAGGCCAACCAAAAATGCTGGTGCGTGGGTTGATGAAGAGGGCTCTTTCGGGGTTGTACCAGCGCGGTTTGATGGTGTCGGCTGCAGCGCCCAGATTGGCTTCAAACGCAATCCGATCCCACGGGCCGTTGAGGGGACCACCCACGGCAAAGTCTGTGATATTGTCAGCGACAGTTGCATCTGCAAGTTCGTGCAGATCGGCCCGGTACAAAAAGCGGATTTGTCCCCGGTTGGGCCATGTAACAAAGTAGTCGGGCAGGTCACGAATGGCGATCGGTAAGATTAGGATCAGTGCAAATGCCCCGCTTGCGGCCCAAAAATTATTCGCCTGAAGATTGAGGTGATTGAGTAGAAAGATGAGTGGGACGACGGCGATAATGTAAACAGCCGACTGGGCCAAAATGGTGTGGCTTAAACTGGCCGGTGGTACGCTGATAAATGCGGGTGAGATTCCGGCCCCCCACCAGAGCAGCAGGAAAATATAGGGGAGCTTGTCGGTTTGAGACTTCTTATCTACATCATCTGCCCCAAAAAAGCGGAGCCAAACGGCCGACAGAGATTGCCAAACGCAGATCAGAATACCTGCCCAAAATAAGATGGCGCCGATGGGGCCAAACAGCGGCCGGTCGGGAATGTTGTATAAAAATTCACCATCACCTGTGGCATGGAACATCCCAAGCGTGATACGGATGTGATCGATTAGGGGGCCAAAATCCCCTTCACCCATGGCGATGAGCGGTACGGCTAGTTCAGCCACCCGTGCGTCAGCACCGGCTTGGGCCTGAATCGACAGGTATAGGGGGACGGCGAGTAAGGTGCTGATACCAAGAAAGAACAGAATTTGCTGCCACTTTTGCCGAATAAACGACCAATCGATTAAGGCCACGACCAAGAGAAACGCAACGAGGATAAGTGGTACACCGCGTGACGCGAAGTAGGTGTAGTAGGCTAAAGCGAGGCACAGGGTGGCGGCGATAAGCGGCCGGGAGATTCCGGTATTTATGAACTTGGCGTTTTGGTTAACCTTGAACCATTGCCAGAATGCGGTGAAGCAGGGGAGTACCAGAGCGGGTAGGGCGATGTGTCGGATTCCGGTGCGGGAATACATGAGCGACCAGAAGCTAAATGTTAGGGCAAATGCTGCGACAAAGGCGGCCGCCTGATGTTTTTTGCCAAAAAGCTGGCAGGTGAGAAAGTAAGTGCAAATGATAGTTATCGTCCCTAAAATAACGGACAATAATCTAATGCCGGCCGGAGTTGGCCCGAAAATGGCCAGAAATGGGGCATTTAGAATATGGTATAGTCCCTCGTGACCAGAGGCATCAGCATAGTAGGGACGGATGTCTCCATCGAGCGTGTGTTGTGAAATAACCAGTGAGTTTATTAACTCGTCATCTCTCCAGCCGGGTGGAATACCATCTAGTTGCCATAGGCGTAGCCCTAAGGTGATGATTATTAGCAGAATAAATAAGAAAAGCTCGGTTTTTCTTTCCATGATTTAGTGGAAAGTTTACCTGCTCTTTGGCTTATTGCACTGATTATTATTAACTGTTGTTTATGAACGAATTTAGATTATCTGTGTTTAACCGCAACATCCTTTCACTTTTTCTGTTGGCTCTATTTATCCTAACAATTGGGACCGGCTGTTTGTTAGATATTACCGGCGTGAACCAAGCTGAAGCTGAATTGGCCGACATTCCGGTTGTGACCCCTGTCCCGACAAAAGAGAAGCCAAGCCCTACGCCGGTTCCTGTGCAATCCCGAGCAGATGCAATGGTCATTGCAACCGAGGTTGCGATTAATCGAGCCAATTCGACCCCCACACCACCGCCACCCACATTAGGACCCAATACTGCACCTGATTCGCCGTATCCGCTGCTAGAAGATGGGGCCAACTTTAAAGAAATTACCGGTGGTTTGTGGTATACGAGTGAAAAATCAGCGGCCGAGATCCAAGAGTTCTACATTGATCGGATGACCTATTTCCGGTGGGACGACTATGAGCTGGGCACTGCGGGTGAGGGGTATAGCGAGATTCAGTTTGAAAAAAATTATGAGCGAGTTCAAGTAAATATTTGGGAGAATCCGAGCTGGGGGCACACGTCGATCATCATCTTTGAAACCGAGCCAGCTTTACAGGCCCTGCGAGAATTGCCGACGACTAGTTTTGATCAGCGTTGGCTGGTTATGGGGCCGCCTGAAGAATTCGAAGAGTTTGAGCCAGAGCCAGAAGCCAAATTACCGTATCCGACTGCGTATGAAACGGAGATGCCGTTGCCTCAAGTCGGGTTGTTCTATTTGGTTCGTATGCTAGATTCTGGCTGGCAATTGCTCCCAACTGAGCGGTTGGCCCCATACGGGTATGATCTGCAATTTTTTACCGATGATGATCAAGTTGTTGTTTTGCTGCAAGATAATGGGACCGGAACGACAGTGTCGCTGTTTGATCCAAACGCTCAGCAAATTGAAGAATAAATCGGATGGGGAGCTTACTAATTGGGCTTAACTACTTTTAAATAGATCAGATAAGTTGAGCGAATCTGGTTCATCCGCTAAGATGTTTGCGCAATTAGCAAAGGATGAACATATGGCAAAGCAGACTTTTCAGGATTTACCGGAGTTTAACTACGATTGGGACGAGATTAATGACGGGAGCTATATCCCTAAACTGGTTGATTTTTCGCTTGAGCATGGGCCGCTTTTTCGGTTTCGGGTTGAGCAGATGGATGGTCCGCTAACCGGTGCCTTTATGGTGGGGCCAGAAGCCAATCGATTTGTGTTTCATACCCATCGGCAGGCGTTTAGCCA
>JAHDEN010000161.1 GCA_020628815.1 Chloroflexota bacterium
TCAAGAACGTTTGGCTAAACTTTCTGGTGGTGTTGCAATCATCCGTGTGGGTGCTGCTACCGAAGTTGAATTGAAAGAGAAAAAACACCGTGTTGAAGATGCGTTGAGCGCAACACGTGCTGCTGTTGAAGAAGGCATCGTTCCTGGTGGTGGTGTTGCATTAATCAATGCCCTATCTGCTTTAGATGGCGTTTCAGTAGCTGAAGGCGACCCAACCACGGGTGTAACCATCTTGCGTAACGCTTTGATGGCTCCAATGCGCAAAATTGCTCAAAATGCTGGGCAAAATGGCGATGTTATTATCCAGAACGTGGCTCGTGCGAACGAAGATAACAAATCAACCACAATGGGTTATGATGTAATCAGTGGCACCTACCTCGACATGATCGAAGCTGGAATCATTGACCCTGCGAAAGTTACCCGCGGCGCACTAGAGAATGCTGCTTCAATTGCTAGCATGATTCTAACAACCGAAGCGTTGATCACTGACATTCCTGAAGCAGAACCAGCAATGCCTCCAATGCCTCCTGGCGGCGGCGGAATGGGCTTCTAGTCTGTTCAATTAAACTCTATCTGTTGATTTCAGATAGCTTAATTAGAAATAAAAGGGTGGTTCCATTTGGGACTGCCCTTTTTTGTTGCTAGAATATGGGTGATCTGATCTCAGGTTTACCCGTTTGAACTTATCCATTTGGTCAATTTTAGAGGCCAACTTAACTTGAAAATACGATATGGGAAAAGAACTCGTTGCTAAAATTTTGCCTGTGCTTGACAAAATTATCTGGCCACAGAGTGAAGCCATGACCCAATTTGGCCTGCAAACTTATGAAATGGGGATGGATTGGGTTGATCAATATGAGGAAGATGCTAGAGCTATACAGACCGCAATCAATACATTTAAATCGAGCGATTCACGGCCGTATGCCTTAGCAGGCATTTCATATTTGCTAACTAGCCTGTCGCGAGAGAAAAAGGGGCAATATGATGCGGACGGTTTGGCGGAAGCGATGAAATGGCTGTCGGCCGCTCAGAATATTGAGCCAGATCGACCTCAGATTAACTTTATCGAGGCCCAAATCTATGTGTTCCAAAACGAATTAGATAACGCCCGGGTTGTGCTAGATTACCTGCATGAGCAAGCCCCCTACATCTATCGATTAAATATTACCGAAGCTTTGTGGCAAGAAAAATCTGGTGATTTTGATGGGATGGAGCATTACTATTTAGAAGCTGAGCGGACCGCCAACACTGTCCCACAAAAAGTTCGCATTCAAACGATCCTCGGCGACTCGTTCCTGAAGATTGATCAATACGAAAAGGCACTGGCGCATTATAAACAGGCGATCTATTTTAATAGGGAAGAGCCCAGACTTTGGCATAAAAAGAGCCTGATTTATTGGCGCCTAAATAAATTGGAAGACTGCAAACGGTGCAATGAAATTGTGATTCGATTAAGCCCCAAGAACAAGTCCGCATTAAGGCTGCAAGAAGAATTGAACAAAAAGCTAGGCGGATCGACTGGTCTGTTCGGCCGGGTTAGAGGTCAAGGGTAAATCGGCTTTTAAAAAGCTAAAAAGGGGCATTCACGCTTTTATTAGTGTGAATGCCCCTTTTTGTTTTTAATGGTGTCTAACGTTATTCAAGAGGCTTTAAATCATCAAGAATCCATGGAAGCAGCTCAGCTACGGTAGGGTGGGCAAGCACCGTTTTGCGGAACAGCTTGTAAGAAGCTTTCGCCATCATAAACGGAGCAAAGATATTGATAATCTCATCGCCACCGATGCCCAGTATGGTTACCCCTAAGAACTCTTCTGTATCAGCATCAACCATAATTTTGATCAAGCCTTCCGTTTCATCTTTTTCTCGCGCTCTGGAAATGCGAGCCATAGGGCGAGTGGCCATCAAGACGTTTTTACCGCTTTCTCTTGCTTCCTTTTCGCTCAAGCCGATCCGGCCGAGAGGCGGATCGATGAACATCGCATAGATCGTGTTGCGGTCAGACAGCTTGCGGTCACCCGTGCCTGCATAGAAATCGTAGAAAATCTCACCATCATTGACCGATGTGTGGGTAAAGGCACCTTCGCCGTTTACGTCGCCAACGGCGAAAATATGGGGCACATTGGTCTGCATCGTTTCATTGACAGAAATATACCCACGCTCGTTGGTTGCAACTCCGGCCGCTTCTAAATTTAGTTTGTCACTATTGGGCAATCGGCCGACCGCGATCAATAAATCGCTCCCCTTTACAGACTTTAACTCACCATCCTGCTCATAAAAAACCTCGATGTCTTTAGGTGCAGCCTGTGAAAGTTTTTTGACAAATGCCCCGGTTATCACTTCGATCCCTTCTTTTTCAAGGATGGTTTGAGATGCGGCCGCGATATCTGCATCCTCACGCCCCATTAGCTGAGGTCCACCTTCGATAATCGTCACCTCGCTGCCAAAACGGCGGTAAGCTTGGCCAAACTCCATCCCGATGTAGCTGCCGCCGATGATCAGCAATTTTTGAGGTAGCTCTTCAAGGTCTAATAAACCGCGATTATCGATCCAATCGACACTGTCTAATCCTTCAAAAGGGAAGGTGCGTGAACGGGTACCGGTGTGAATCACAATTGTTTCGCCATAAATGACCTCGTCATTGATTCGCACCGTATGATCGCTTTCAAACGAGGCAAAGCCGTCATAGAAAGTCACATTTTCCATGCCTCGCAGCCAGCCCCCCATGCCATTCGATCCGTTGTTACGGATGTTATTCATCCGTTCGCGCACCGTATCAAAGTTTATGCTGAAATCACCGGTCTCAACCCCAAAGTCTGGGCCACGTCGAGCCATGTGTGCGGCACGGGCACTAGCGACAATCGTTTTGGTAGGGGTACAGCCAAAATTGACACAAGATCCTCCAACACGATCACCTTCTATGATGGCTATAGATTTTCCAGCTGCGTTTAATTTTGGAATCACTGAGCCAGTTGCCTGACCGGTTCCAATCCAAATAATGTCATATTTATTCATAATATTTATCTCCTGATAACTTCACCCTTGTGATGGCTTGGACGCAGACATGGAAAAAAATATTACGGACGAATATGTGTGTCTGATTTAGTTGAGGGTTTTTGTGTTGAGAAATTCAACGATGATTTCTGAAATCTCTTCTGGTGAAAGTGGGCTCGTGTCTAAGTAAAAGTCCGCATGTTCACGGGCATGTGAAAGGCGGTCGTTTTGGGTTTCAACCCGTTCTGGCCCCAAGTCGATGTGCGGCCGGCGGACCAAAGTGGTTGGGTAATCCACATCGAGATAAATCAAGATATCTGGCTTAGTGATTTTTTGCCACATGTCTTTTACATAGGAATGCTCTTGAGTAGGCATTTTGATATTGCGAAACCCATCTGATACCAAGGCTTTGCGCAAAGTGCTTTTACCAGAGGAGCAGGGGCCCACAATGGCAACTTTTATCTCTTCTTTCAACTTTTGCATTGCCCCTATTTATAGTCATCATTTTGAATTGTGCCAGGTGAAAATTGACGATGGGAATCAGGACTTTGGAACTAATTTCTTTCATTTTTAGATGCTGTAAGACTCGCTGTAAGCAGGTGCTTTTACTATTCTGTTTATAGCTTTTCCTCCTTGGTGTGGCGCTGACTGGAACTGCCCCCTCATTCCAGTCAGCGTATTTTTTTTCTAACAAGCCTGCGCCAAAAGCAAACTCAAATCACTGCAAAAAGTAATAAACTATATCAATCAAAAATTTAACCTTTTTGGCTAAATTAGCGCTATTTCGGTTTAAATTGTACGAATGTACGTAGATTTAACTTCATTTTGCTGAGCCTATCATTCAAATCCTTGCATCCATCTTTTGCTACTGATAGCCTTCCCCCAGATGAGTAATCGACGTGGAAATATCAGAAGCAGCTTGCCCGCTGGCCCCTTTGATAGTGGCCTACTAATTTATGCTTTGGTCGGGGCAATTTGTGTTTTGATCTGGGCGCTTGTTTCGGGTTGGCCGGGTCAGATCACAGCAACCTCGTACGAGCAAGAACGTTTGGATACAGCGCTGTCAGCCCCTGTCCCCGATCAGCCGATTGAGTTTGAGTTTGTGCCTGATCACGATGGGATCAATTCTCTTGAGGTTGTGGTCGTAAACTTCGCCCCAAACGATCAAGCAAATCAGTCAACGGCGACGCTGACACTGGTTGATAATTTTGGTGCTGTTTTGGCATCTACCCGCTTGCAAAACAATTTTACTGCGCATAATCAATCTGTACGGTTAGATTTTGAGCCGATTAATAATAGCAAATCTAAGACATTTAGTTTGCTGATGTCAGGCGGGGAAGGGAACCAGCTTTCGCTTTGGGGATACTCGCTAAACGTTTGGGATGGGAGCCGATTAACGGGGGGTGGAACGGCCGAAACGCTGCATATGAAAGTTGGTTACGCTTTGCGCTGGCAGTCGATTCCGGGAATCCTTTCGAACTTGCTCGGCCGATTTTGGATCGTATTCTTATCCGCATTGCTCTATATCCCGCTACCAGGCGCATTGCTCATGAAGTTTTGGCCCGATGCCTATAAAGACAACCCGATTATTCGGCTATCGTTGATTTTTGGATTGGGCGTTGCCCTTTGGCCCTTAATCTGGCAATGGCTAACTGTTTTGGGTTTAAGCCTTAGCCCCATTGTTTTGATTATATTTATCACGGTGGGATGGCTTTATATCATTGGAACATCGAGCTTTGACCTTTCAGAGCTGTCTCACCCCACGTATCGTGAATATGTGGGCTTTCTTTTTGCTCTGGGCGTCATTTTCCTCATTCGTCTCTTGGCTGTTCGGGATATGGCGTTTTTGCCTTGGGTAGATAGCAGCCGCCATGCCCTAATAACGGCCATTATGCGGGACAGCGGTCAATTTTTAACCACTTATGAGCCCTATTTGCCTGTGAGCTGGACCGGATACCACTATGGGTTTCATACGCTTTCGGCCGGCATCGGGCTGATCGTGGGGGACCGAGCAAATTTGCCTGATCAACTCTTAACCCTCATGCAGTTGCTCTCCACCCTCACATCGTTGAGCGTGTTTGGTGCGGCCAGCTTGATCACAAAAAAGCGGCCGGTTGGTTGGATTGCAGCTTTCATGCTGGCATTACCATTCTTGTTTCCCGGTTATTACGCAACCTGGGGGCGCTTGACTCAGATCAGTGGGTTAATCGTGCTGCCTCTTTTAGTTGGCCTGCTTATGGAAGATCGAACAGGAGAGGAAGGTGAGGGTTGGAATTGGCAGCTGATTGTGACATGCATGATATTAACTGCTGGACTGTTTCTGCTACATGCACGTGTCTTCTTCTACTTTATTCCGTTTGGGATTGTAGTGGCCGTTTTTCACCTGTATCAGTGGGGCAATGGCGCTGCTGGCCAATCACGCGGCTTGAACTCTTTACTGCGGGGGCCAATTGGACATTTAGCCATTATCGGAGTCGTTTCTGGCATGTTGGTCGCGCCACGAATTCTGTCTTTAATTAGCGAAACAACCTATGTGGAACTTGGGGTTGTGGCTGAAACTGCTAATCGGCCGCTGTTATACTTCCCTGTCGGGTATGTGACGGCCGGATGGGAACGCTGGTTTTGGCTGGCGGCCGGACTCTCAATCCCCCTAGCATTTTTATACTATTCGATAAATAACAAAAACCGAGACACTGAGAGCGGAAACCTGCTCCGCGTGACGTTGATTTTAAGCGGGTGGCTTGGGCTACTATATTTGGCAACCGCTGGGCCATCTTTGCATCCAAGCTGGCCGATCCTGCTGCCCCAATCTAGTATCAACAGTGCCTATATCGCTACATTTGCGACAGAAGCGATCCTGATTGGGATCTCGGTTTATTTGAGTTACAAGATTGCGCACAACTCCCATCGTTTGGCCGGTTACTTGGTTGCTGCTTTGCTAGGAGCCGGGCTGTTTGCAAGCGGCCTTTTTGGGGTGCGCAATCAGATTGCGATATTAAATGAGTCGACTATTTTGGGTAAGCAGGCTGATTTGGCTGCCATCGATTGGATTGCAGAAAACACTCCCCCTAACGCAAAAGTTGCGAATAACGCTTGGTTATGGCTGGGCTTAACTTGGGCTGGCACGGATGGAGCCGCATGGATTACGCCGATGACCGGCCGCCTGTCTGGGACCCCGCCGATCGACCATATCTATAATTCAAGAATCTTTGGGATTACATCGACGTTTAATCAGTCCGCTTCAGCCATTCAGGATTGGTCTGATCCGGCCGCTTTGGAGCTGCTTAGGCAGAATAACTTCACACACGTATTTACAGGGATAAGTGATGGCTCTGGTGCGGTAGACATGGATCCGGCGGAATTGCTGAGAAACCCCGGAGTTGAGCTAGTTTACTCTGGAGACGGCGCGTACATTTTTGAGATCATCACCCCATGATCACCAATCGCGCAGGATTAATCCTGCGGTTAAAATAGGAAGCCCGATAAATCGGGCTCTGGCCTCCATTTCAACCTGATTAATCAGGTTCCTTGTCTTAATCGAGGGCTTGAGCCCTTGGAAAAATGGCTTAAGTTGATACGAATATCGCCCAGCGGCGTTGATTCCTAAAAAAGATACCTAAAACAAAAAAAGCCGATACTCGCTTAAACAAGTATCGGCTTTTTTGTTTATAAATAATCTTTGCGAAAACCTATGGATTCTGCCGAACAACCATCACAACTTTGCCTTGAACCTGAACATCTTCTGGACGCCAGTAGGTTGGATCATAGTTAGGATTAGCTGGTTGCAAACGAACAATGTTTTGTGATGGATCTTGAGGATCACTTTCATGATAAAAATGTTTCAAGGTCATCGTGTCGTTATTGATCCAAACGGCAACCATGTCACCATTCCGAGCCTCGTACTTTTTCTCCATGATCACAGTGTCGCCATCGCTGATCATCGCATCGATCATTGAGTCACCGTTTACGCGAACCGCAAACAGGTCTTTTGATCGAGTGTTTAAAGCTGATGCACTGATTTCAATCGGCTCATACTGGTTGCTAGTATCACCAATCGGGACAGGATCACTTGCAACAATGTCACCGACAACAGGGATTTTTAGTAGGTTTTCGATTGCGCTAGAAATGTCTTCTTGGAACTTCCCAAAACGTTTCCTAGCCTTATCTGTAAGCCTTAATCCACGAGAAACTTCCGTCTCTCTTTGAATGTACCCTAGATCCGCCAAACGCTGTAAATTGTAATTTACAACCGAGGTAGATGAGATTTTGACGTTGTTTCCAATCTCACGAATAGTTGGAGGTCTGCCAAACTCACCCATGTAGTCGAACATGAACCGAACGATTCCCTCTTGTCGTTCAGAAAGTTTGTCTGAGTTTTTTGCCATTTTTAATTTCTCCTGACGGCGGATCTCACCAGAGGGTTTAGGTTGGCATCTGGTAGTTTGCCCGCATCGAACATATGATTCGCTCTTATGTTCCAGTATCATACAGGAACACTTGTTCGATGTCAAATGGGTAGGTGGCTAATATTATGTCTACCCCCCAGAGAGGATTTGGTTGATATTTGGTTTGAAACACCGGGATTTAACGCTTTTTGATCTTTGCGCCATTGACTTCTGAGTAGGACATTCGTACTATCAGTTTTGGACTGTTTGATTAAAAAATACGCGGCCGCTTTTTGTTTTAAGAGCCGATGTTGGAGCCAGTTAGACCGGTGAGCTGACGGCTGAGACTTTGATTTTTAAGGCCTGAAGTGCCAAGAAAGTCACGATTGAGTTGGGATGTGGACCTTATGCATTTGCTTCGATTCAGTTTTATTTTGTTAGCCGGTGTAATCTTTTATTTTGGGAGTGACCGCTTGCAACCTCCATCCCTGAATGTACCTCACGTGGATGCCTCTTCTCTGCAAATTGAGCTCACCCCCAATTCTCCAGCTTTGCCTGTTTTGATTATAGATGGAGAGGTTGTCTCTGATCCGCCGACATGGATTGTGCAGCTTTTTAGAGATGGCAATCCTGAATGTGCGGGGAGTTTGATTTATCCACAATGGGTTTTGAGCGCTGGGCATTGTGGAGATTTTTCAAACCAATCTTTGAAAATTGGTGGAGCAACGGCCGATAGCGGCCTACCTTTTACTATTGATCAATCGTTTATTTTAAGTGGCATGGGGGGAAACCAAGATTTAGCCCTACATAAGCTGATTCAGCCTACAAATATTAAGAGCGTCCCAATTAACCGGAACCAGCAGCTCTTGCACCTTGTTATTCGCCCCCAAGTTAAAGCGATGGGGTATGGAGTTCAAACACTTGAGGGAGCTAGTGACTTTCAACTGCGTCAGACAAATTGGCAGAGTATCTATTCTACAAATGGAATTGGCGGTGCATTTGAGTTTGGTGACATAGGGGAATCTTCATCCATTTGCTCTGGAGACTCTGGTGGCCCAGTTCTGGGAAAAATGTCGGCCGACGATGGAGAAAATATTTTGGTTGGGGTTATTTCTTATTCTGTTGAGGTAGATGGGAAGCGGTGTAATGGGAAATCGGGTGCGGCCGATATCGCGGCGAATTTAGATTGGTTGGATCAAGTGATACGTAATAATGGAGGGCCGGGGGCTGAGATATTGATGACTGAGACCCCGCGTGTCACACGGCCGGCCGTGATTTTGCCTACCTCTACACCGATTTTGCCAACATCACCCCCTTTTCTCACCCCATCTTACCTGTTTTTGCCTGTAGCCTTGGAATAATTAAGTTGAAGGGAGCGCTGTGATTGCTCCGATATGGGAGAAATTAGTCATAAAGGTAGTCCTATTTGATCAGAAATTTGCATCTAAATCCTGTTAGCCTTCTTGCAACATAAACAGCGGTAAATAAAACTATGTTCAACCCAAGTTGCTCCCATACCGCTTTAAAGCGAGTTAGTGTCAAGCTAAATTTCACTTGGGCCATTTACATATCTGATAAATATCAGCAGGTGAAACCATGAGTGCGAATAGTGTAAACAAGAAAGAGGCAGCATTTACAAGCAACCAAGGAATGTGGGGCGGCATCCTTTTTAGTTTAATTTTTACGGGGATTATTTTTGCCGCTCGTCCTCTTTTGCCACAAATCGACTTTGCACCAGACACTGGGGCTTCTCACTATTTTTGGAAGCTTCCAGATCCAACTTTTATCACACGCGCATCAGCATGGCTGAGCTACTTGGCACACCAAGGTTTCATGTGGTATTTGATTTGGAAAGCCCAGAAAGATGAGCTGAAATACACCAATGGATTGCAGCGGGTCAATGTAATTGCCCTTGTGGGGAATGCGCTTTTTGTCGTCTGGCACCTCGTACAAACGATTTTTTGGTACGACGGGTTGGCTCAAGATGTGTCGATTTGGTCATCACAAGCTTCTGTTGTGATCATGCTTGTTTTTGTCCTGCTTATGGAGAATCAGCGACGAGGAATCTTTTTTGGCAAAAAGGTAAATTTCCTGACCGACACAGGCAAATTTGTACGCAAATACCACGGATACATATTTGCATGGGGGATCATTTACACCTTTTGGTATCACCCGATGGAAAGCACAAGTGGCCACTTGATCGGTTTCTTTTACACATTTGTCCTGATGGTTCAAGGGTGTCTCTTCTTTACACGGGCTCATGTCAATAAATATTGGACATTTTCGCTAGAGATTTTAGTTTTGTTCCACGGCACGTTGGTTGCCATTAATCAGGGGAACGGAATTTGGCCCATGTTCTTCTTTGGCTTTGCCGGAATCTTTATCGTGACCCAAATGTATGGTATCGGGTTGAAAGCGTGGCAACGTTGGGCATTTTTGGCCGCATACATTATTGGGGCTTTAGGCTGGTACAGCTTTACAGATATTTCTAACATTAATGAGGTGGTACGGATACCGGTTATTGAATATTTGCTGGTATTTATTTTTGCTGGGCTGGTTTGGGTTGTTATGAAGCTCACAGGGTGGCAAAACACAAAAGGGATGACTCGTGTATCTGGAGATTAGTTGACTGTGCTGGCTATCATCATTCGTTCGATTTTTGCGCTAATGTTTGTGGGGTCGGGCATATACCATTTGGTTAATCCAGATTTTTTTATGCCGCTAATGCCCAGTTTTTTGCCCGCCCATCGGAGTCTTATTATCTGGTCCGGTTGGGTTGAAATTTTGGTGGGGATTGGGCTTTTCATAGGGCCAGTTCAACAGTGGGCCGTATGGGGCGTTCTCGCCCTGTTATTTGTGTTTACGCCGATTCATATTTTAGACATAGGCAAAGAAAAACCGGCCGTGGGTAGCAAGCAAATCGCTATCGGCCGGTTAGTGATGCAGTTCGTTTTAATTGCAGCAGCTTTTTATCTGCTTTTCTAGAGAAACAAAAGCCTACTTAACCTCAGTTTTGGATAAGAATCAAGACGCAAGTTGTCTTCCAAAAGAACGGTGTCATCGGGCCTTTAGGCCTTAGATGACACCGTTCTAGTTGATTTCAAGTTAGGTAATTGGGCTCAAATAATTTGTAAAGACTATTATTAGAGGTTCCAAGCTTAAGCAAAACTCAGGCTACTTGGCCAGATTGACCAAGACACGCCCTGTTTGTCCACCTTTTAAGATCGTGTCGATCTCATCGCTGACCTGATCCAACCCAACTTCTCTAGAAAGTTCCTCTAGATTGTCGAGCTTATAATCACCTGCAACTTTGTTCCAAATACGCTGTTTTTCGCTAAGCGGACACTCAACAGAGTCGATGCCTAAGAGTGAGACACCGCGCAGGATAAACGGAAAGACGCTTGATTCAAAGCTGGCGCCTGCAACCAAGCCACAGCAAGTGGTTGCCCCACCATATTTAATTTGCTTGAGTAGATTGGTTAGTGGGAGTCCACCAACCGTATCAACCGCCCCCGCGTATGTTTCACGCAGGACCGGCCGTTTATTTTCTTCACCCAATTCAGATCGATGTTTGATCTCGGTAGCGCCTAAGCTGGTTAAAAACTCGGCCGCTGATTCAGTTTTGCCGGTGAAGGCAACCGTCTGGTAGCCGAGCTTGGCTAAGATGGCGATCGCTACACTGCCAACGCCGCCGGTGGCCCCGGTAACTGCAATCGGCCCATCTGATGGTTTTACTCCGGCCGTTTGTAGCGCATCAACCGATTGAGCTGCAGTAAACCCGGCCGTGCCGATAATCATCGCCTCGCGCAAAGTTAAACCGGCAGGCTTGTGTACCGCCCATCCGGCCGGAATCCGAATAAATTCGCCATAGCCACCAGGGGTGTTCATGCCTAAATCAAAGCCGATCGCGATAACCTCATCTCCTGCATTAAAACCGTCTGGCCCGCTCACAACCGTCCCGGCCGCATCAATGCCTGGTGTATGGGGGAAGTTGCGGGATACCCCCGGATTGCCGCTCGCAGACAGCGCATCTTTATAGTTAAGGGATGAATATTGAACCTTGATAACCAAATCCCCCTCAGGCAGATCGGCCATACTGCGTTCACCCACGCGGCGGGTAAACTGTTTGGGTTCAGGTTGTTCAATAATTAAGGCACGAAAGCTTTCTGACATCTCTATTCCTCGTTTTGGTTAAAATTTTAGATTGACGATTCTGCATCAAACCGCCGTTTGAATTTAAAGCAGAATCGTAGTTTTGATTTCTTTATTCGTCAACAGTAAAAATCAAATATCCCCAATAATCTTTAAATAGGCGAGCCTGTGGGGGATACAGATAAGGGCTTTTCAGTAAAAGTTAAAAAGGCTTCTTCTATTCAAAATACAGGCTGTCATGGCTAATTCTTTAACGCAGAGACGCAAAGGCGCAAAGAAAAGTTTGATTCCTTTATCAACAATCCTTTGCGTCTTAGCGACTTTGCGTCGTTTTAAATCGGCAAACTTTTTACTAAAAAGCCATAGGACACAGATACATACAACGTCACTAAATTTGCTGCTAGCGCTTAATGTATGATTTTGTTGGTTGGATAAAGAATGAAGGCTCTGGAACTCTAACCGGTGAACGAAACGCCGCGCATTTCCATTGGCAAGTAGAAAATCCAGAACGATGCCAAGGTTAATCCTACTAGGATTAGCATCCAAGGGAGCTGAACCAGCATGCCGTCTCGCTGGTCCGGTGCCAGATTTCCGCGCTGGTTCAACACATACAGCGAAGCAAGCAGGCCGATTAAAATGACCGCCATTTCAAGTGGGTCAAGCCAGTTGATCGGTAAAACGGCCGCTTGGGTCCAATCTGGCTGCCCCAGAAAAGTTAAATTGTGGTCTTGCATAAAATTTTTGAAGACGGGGGAAATAGCGGCCGCGCTGCCCAAAAAGTGGAATCCACCATAATGGGCCAGCCAAATTGAAAAGGCGAGCGGGGCTAAAGATGGGACGTAGCGAGCCAGAGAAACACGCAGCGATTCTGTTCGGCCGGCGATGGTGCGTGATAGCCAAGCTGCTAGCAGCCCCAATCCAATCGGCAAGATTAGATTTGTAACACCGAAAATGATCAGTAGGGGCAACGCTTCGTCTTTGACATTCAATACGTTGGCTAACCAAGCTTCTAACTCAAAAACGGGGCCAACCATGCCAAATGCGTTGCCTAGGGCCGAAAATGTGAAGACCAACACCAAAATCGAAATGTCCCAACGCTGTGGCCAAGCTCCTTCGCTCGTTTCTTTTAAGGGATTGCGTGCGCCTAAAATGACATTTTCGTGCGGGCATGCCCTGGCGCAGTCTAAGCACAAGGTGCAGTCTAGGTTGCTTTCGATTTGGGGGGCAAAAAGTTCGGTGCCGCACCCCAATACTTGAATTGAATCCAGGCTAATCATCCCCTGCCCTTGCTTGACCGGATTGCCAGCCACGCCGATTTGGGTGGTTCCGTTGATGCATTCTTTGCCGGTGCAACTGCTGCAAATGTCACGATCTTCGACCGTTATTTGAAATGGGGAGATGGTAGAGCTAACAAAGTTAAACGTGCCAAGCGGGCAAACGTATTTGCAAAACACGCTTTCTGAAAAAATCGCTTCTAAAAAGAACGAGGCAACAAAATAAGCAGCAATGATCCAAACTGTAAGCAGTGGGCTGGCGAACAGATCAAAATATTCATAAGCCCAGAAAAAGCCGAAAAGCAGGCCGATTGCGAGCCATTTATTGCGTAAAAAGCTGGGCCACCGGCCGCCATTGATCGCCAATCGCTTAGCTAAAGTCCGTGGGATTGTAAACGGGCATCCCATACAAAAAATGTTGCCTAGCAGCAAAAAGCCAAACACGATGATTCCACGATAGTGAATCCAGGTAACGACGGTTGATAGGTTCTCGGGAGCAAATTGCGGCCCTGTAAAGCCATCGTACAGGAGTAAAACGGCAATAAGCAACAAGATGGTTTGAATGACCAAACGCCCCCAGCGCCAACGCAACAGCGGGCCGAGGCCGGGGATTTTAAGTACATCGTAGCGTGGTTGTGGGCGTTTAAGTGCGGTCATGGGAACAGGGAGTAGTGGGAGTTTGCTAGGTGCTTGTTGTTAGCCGTTTACTCTGTGGCTTCCTCCATTTCACCGTCATTCATGTCCATGTCGTCATGATCCATTTCACCATCTTCCATTTCCATCTCTCCGCTAATACCGTTGAAGTCAAACCGTTGAGATTCAGTTGTGCCATCTGCCAAGGTGACATTGACGGTTACAAACCAGTCACCCGCCATCGTCCACTCGTAGGGAATCACGTACATCCCTGCACCATTGGAGGCTGAGCTTTCGCCTAAAACCGGCTGCATTCCCGCATGAGACATGTCCCCTTTAATGTCAACGGTTGCGTCGTTGATGGCATTCCCTTCGGTATCTTCAACCGTAATCATTAGATCGGTTGTGCCTACCATTGTTGAAGCAGCATCTATGCTGATATTTAAATTTCCAGAAGAGTTGGCGCTGTTCCGGCCGCCGCATCCAGCCAGCCAAATCGCACCTACTAATAAAACGAAAACAGGGACTAATTTTTTCATCATGGGGCTATTTTAACTGTTTCGGCTTAGACTTTATTAAGATCAAGATTAATCTTATTTTTGTATATCTAGAATTTATATTTTTGGGTTGACATAACAAAAATAGTTGCTTGAATCCGTTTTAATTACGATGTTAAGGGCAAACCATGACTAATTAGCTATTTAGTACCCTGTTTTGGCTAAAAAATGGGGGGATAAGTTTGCCGATCAGTTACTTCCTGTAATATACTCATGTCCCAAGTTACACCTCGTACTTTCAGCTGGCAGAGGACTAAAGGAAAATTTTGCCAATAAGCCGATAGTACAAATCAACGCGCACAGTCGTGGAGGCAAATATTTAATGGATGCGATAGAAGGCCAGA
>JAHDEN010000162.1 GCA_020628815.1 Chloroflexota bacterium
CCGACAGGTTCGAGCCGCCCATCGCGACAGCCACGTCCAACTGGACCACCAGCCCCTTCTCAGGGGGCTGCTACCCCTACATCAGCGTCGACACACAGCCTGGCGACTTCATTCAATATGCGGAACCGACGCACGGTGGACTCGTCCTGTTTGCTGGAGATGCTTGCTCGGAGGGAGTTGCCTTGGGTTATGTAGAAGGGGCAATGAACTCAGGTGAACGGGCGGCGGATGCTTTACTTGCCAATGAGGCTGGTTCTCGATGAGTGTCAAGGCATTTACCTACAATCGCTTAAACAAGCTTTCTACCCAATTGACAAACGGGTAAAAAAGAGTTGGCGTTGGGTCTGAAGGTGGGCTTCGATCCAAAGCCGCCTACCAGTGAGTTAGAACTTAAAGGGTTGATTTTTTCAAAAAGATGATACTATCCGATCCCATTTAAAGTTAAAAAGGATCCGTTATGAAGTTTGATATCGTTGTTGTGGGTGGTGGCCTAATCGGGTCAGCGGCCGGAAAATATTTAAGCCAGCAGTCGAAATCTGTGGCGATAGTTGGCAATGCTGAACCGGCCGATTGGCAATCACACGCCGAAAATTTTGGGAGCTACTACGATCAAGGTCGCATCACCCGAGGTCTGGATGCCAGCCCGCTTTGGTCGGAATTGGCCGTCGCCTCATTAGAAGCATACGCAGAAATCGAGCATCAAAGCGGCATCCGTTTCTATCACAATGCCGGAGCTGTACAGGTAGGTCCTTCTCCAAGAAAAACAGACGATTACATTGCAAAAACGGCCGCAGCCGGTTTCGCGAATTTGGTTGATTTTCAAAACTACACGTCTGAGCAGTTTCAAACCATTTGCCCACAGCTTAAATTTCCGGCCGATTACGCAGTACTGCACGAATCGATCCAAGGTGGATACCTCAATCCGCGCGAGCTTGTTGAGGCACAGCTAAAAATCGCAAAGGATCAGGGTGCAACAATCATCCGAGAGCAGGTGAATCACGTAGAAACCCGAACTGACGATGTAAAATTGGTGACTGGCCAAGGGACTGAGATTGTTGCAAACCAAGTCCTCGTTTGTGCTGGAGCATGGAGCGACTATCTGCTTGATGCAAATTTGGGATTAGAAGTCCGGCCGCGCACAATTCTTTTAGCTCGGCTAAATGCAGCAGAGGCGAACCGGCTCAAAGATATTCCATCGGTTGTTTTTTATGCGGGTGTGAGTCATCCTGACCTCACTGGGATCTATATGCTCCCACCCATTCGTTACCCCGATGGGAATATTTACCTGAAAATCGGCGGGAAAGTAGTTGATCAATATTTCCCAGAATCGGCCGATGATCTAAATGCTTGGTTTAAAACCGATGGAAGCAAAGTGGAAACAGAGGCTCTGAAACATGAAATCTACCAAGTGGTCCCCGGTCTACAGGCCGAAGAACTCATCGTCCGGCCGTGTGCAGTGAGCTACACACCGGATGGCAATCCGCTGTGGCAAGAAATTGAGCAGGGCAGGCTATATGTTTGTGCAGGTGGCTGTGGCGCGGCCGCCAAATCGTCAAACGAGATCGGCCGACGAGCTGCGCAGATGGTGCTGGGATAGCTCTACTCGTCCTTGGTGATCACAAGGTCAGCTACGTCAGAGCCATCACCGGGGGAATAGGCAAATGTGTATTGTCCGCTAGGCAATGGGTCTCCCGGTTCAGTCGGATCAATATTTCTGAATTCAACCTTGCCTCTTGAACCACCCGGTCCACCGTTGAAATATCGATTTCCGTCAACAACCAAATCCGTTTTGCCATAATATTGATAGGTGTTTTTCACAGTTCTGTAGCGGGTTATTTCACCGTTTTCGATTGACCCAAAGGAAGATATCCCTTCACCCAAGATTGCTCCAAAATAATCTTCATGCCCCGGCCCGGCCCCCAACCACAGATCCGAAATATCAGCACCCATATTGTTTTGCACCCGAATATCGACTCCATTGCCCCGCGGCGCGGTGCGCAGATACCCTAAAACCAAGGGGACAACGCACATCACGACTAACCCAATCCCCAACAATGCCAGGCATGATAAAAAGATTTTCTTCGCCATTGCTAAACCGCCATTTCTTGCTCGGGCCTACTTTTCTCCAACTCCATCACATCGGCCAACATTTCGTAAGATCGAATACGATCCGCAAAATCATATGTGATCGTCACCGTCATAATCTCGTCAGCCTGCCATTCATGCGCCACATTCTGCAAAATGGTTTTTACCTCTGTGGGTGAGCCGATGGCGGCATTGCTTAACCTGTTTTCGATGAAAGCCCATTCTTGAGCCGTATAGGGATATTCGGCCGCCTCTTCAGGGGAAACGGTCCCTTCTACCTTTTGTCCTGTCGCAAATTTCAAGAATGTTAGGCTGCGTGACAAAGCCAGCTTAAAGGCTTGATCATAGTTTTCAGCCACAACCACGTTCATTGTCAGGATGGTTTTAGGCTCGGCCAACAGTTCACTCGGCTGAAAGTTATTCCGGTAATATTCAAACAGCTGTGGCACCATCCGGTTGTTGATGAAATAGGCAAAGTTGTACGGCAAGCCTCTCTGGGCAGCCAAAACGGCGCTGTCTTGGCTTGAACCCAACATCCAAATATCTGGGTTGATAGCGGGAACCGGTGTCACCTTCGGCCGGAATGTTCGATCATGGATCATCTGCTCAAGCTGCTCTACAAGAATGGGGAATCGCTCAAATTTTGGCCGGCCGTCCGTGGCCAACACCCGTGCTGTCTCCATGTCGCTACCCGGTGCGCGGCCGATTCCAAGATCGATGCGGCCGGGATAGAGAGTTGCCAGCAGCGAAAACGCTTCAGCTACTTTAAACGCGCTGTAATGAGGCAGCATAATCCCACCAGAGCCGATACGGATAGAGTTAGTTGCGGCCCCGATTGCGGCCAAAAGCACTTCAGGGGCGCTACCGGCTAACGCATTTGTATTATGGTGCTCCGAAACCCAGAAGCGTTCATACTCCAAACTTTCGCCCAATTGAGCCAGCTGAATCGTCTCTTGCAAGGCATCTTGAGAAGTGCCCCCTTTACGAATTGGCGATTGATCTAGAATTGAAAGCTTCATGATTATCTCCTCAGGGATTGTGTGATGCTGGTCAAATAGATATTAGGAACGAAAGTCCCCAGTCTTATCCGCCCAGCAACAAGCCTAACAAACTTTGGCCCAAAACCAACTGTATCCCAGTTACAGCCATTAAGGAATAAATAATGCCGTTGAACAAGCTTTGGCTAACCCGCTGGTTGAGCCAAATGCCCAGGTAAACCCCAATTATCACGATAGGGACTAGAATCAACGTTGTAGAAAGATTCCCTATCGTCAAAAATCCTAAAAACCCAAATGGGATTAGTTTGATCAAGTTAACGGCCCAGAAAAACCAAGCATTTGTCCCAACATAAATATCTCGGTCCAGTTTTTGCGGGATCACATAAATTTGAAACGGAGGGCCACCCACATGTGCGATCGTAGAGGTGAATCCGGACGTTGTCCCCAACAATTGCCCCACCCAGTTAGGGAAACGAACCCCTTCAATCCGGTTAAAAATATAGTCACGGCTTAGCTGATAGACGACAAACAGAAGGGAAATAAGCCCCATGCCCAGCTTCATCAACCTCTCTTGCGCAACCAATCTATCAAACACGAGCCAAGCTAGCCCAATACCGATGATGGCACCCGGCAGAGCAACCCAAATCGTTTTACGATCAAACTTGCCTCTGTATTTATAAACCGCCACCTGGTCGGCCAATATCATCAGTGGCAGTAGCAGCGCGGCCGCCTCGGCCACAGGCAACACCAGCGACATCAACGGTGTTGAAAGGGCTCCCACGCCGCCGCCAAACCCGGCCTTAGCTATGCCAACAAAAATAACGGCGATGACTGTGGCGATCCAAAAATCTACACCGTACTCGGGCCAGATCACGCAATCCGGCCTTGAATATGCTGCATACCGTCAGGGCTGGCTACAATCAAATCGCTGGCCATTTCAAAGAACAGGCCACTCTCTACGATACCAGCCCGCTGCTGTAGTTTTGTTTCAAGAGCCAAAATATTGTAAATCCGGCCGAAGTTTGCATCTAAAATCAAATTACCACCGTCTGTAAAAAACGGCTCGCCATCCTCGCCCAAACGCATTTCGACAGTTGCCCCTAATGATTCGAGAAAGTGCTTTTGTGATTCCCAGCCAAAATGCACAACCTCAATCGGCACAGCCCACGTTTCACCCAACAAATTAACCTGTTTGGATGGGTCGACGATGATCACAAGGCGCTTGGTGATTTGAGCGACGATTTTCTCGCGCAGTAATGCGCCACCGCCACCTTTAATCACATTAAGTCGGCCATCAACCTCATCAGCCCCGTCGATTGTAATGTCAAGTTCCTTAAGCTCATCAAATGAGGCCAGAGGAATGCCTAACGACTCAGCTTCTTCAGTCGTCCGAATTGAGGTCGGAATCGCCACAATATCGGTCAGCTCGCCTGACTTAAGTTTTTCTCCAATTCTCCGAACGGCCCAAATGGCCGTACTGCCAGTACCAAGCCCAACGCGCATCCCTGACTCAACAAGGTCTGCGGCGAACTCACCTGCTTTTTTCTTCAATGCTGTCTGTTGATCCATACTCTAATTTTACAGACGATTACGTTTAAGCGCTTGCACGTTCGGCCTGATCACACTAATCTCTTGAAAAAGGCATACTATCTTGGCGGCCGACACCCTTTTTGCTGCCAAGTGAATAATTAGGACTGAAGTTTAAACAACTGTCTCATCCCCAAATCTGTCTTCCTGTGATTTAACTTTCAGTTAGGCAGGAACGGCTTTTTAGATGGGTCAATAATTTAAATCACGTTCTTTAGGAGATAACGATGTTAGGAAAAATTCTTGATAACTTTGATGATTTTGATGCTGAAAAAGTGATGAAAGTGGTAAATATGGTTTGGGAAAATCGTGATCGCTTTATGGAAATCGTTGAAAAATTACCGCAGATGCTCCAAGACACAGGCGAAAGCATTGATGCGGCCGGTGAAAGCGCCCTTGCAGCAAGCTCTTTATTGCTTGGCGATAAGAAAAGCAAAACACCGAGTGCAGGTGCAATATCTGAAATGGCGGCCGATGCCTTAGAAAGGTGCCAAAAAGAGATCGCCAATGCGGCTCAGATAATGGAAAAGTTTGGTGTTGAAATCGACGACATCAAAATTCCTAGTTTTGAACCTGAGTACAAAGAGGTGATGGGCTTCAATGTGATAACCGGCGTTGATATCGGTGAAAACAAGATGATAGACAATGCGGCCGACCGTTTAAAAGATGGCTCCGGCCGGATGGAAGAAATTAGCAAAGATCTGAAAAATGTTGCCAAATACCTGCGCCAGCTTGGTGGCACGCTTACCAATGCGGGCGAGGGGCTGGATAACGTTGGTCACAAGCTCAAAGAGAGTGGTGGCACACTTAGATCTATGATTAATTAAGTTTCCGAACTCAGGTAAATAAAAAGCCCTTGGTTACCAAACACGGTAGCCAAGGGCTTTTTAAATCTTTCTAGTTCTGAATTAAAGGGAGTATGCCAACCCAACACAGCCAGGTCCCACATGGGTACCGATTACGGGGGTTAAGTCTGCCTCAATCACTTCAGCATTCGAAAATTGATCTACCATAGAAGCTGCAAGCTTCGCGGCCTCTGCTGGAGCAGATGAGTGAATCACTCCGATATATCTCGGTTGTTTACCTGCCAAGTTTTGCGTAACCGTATCGATCATTTCTTTCATCGCTTTTTTCTTAGTGCGCACAGAAGCATGAGAATCAACTTTACCATCAGCCACTGTCAGGATCGGTTTAACGTTTAAGATTGACCCGATCAAACGACGAGCGCCGCCAATCCTGCCGCCACGGTGCAAAAACTCAAGGGTATCAACCACAAAATAGATGTTTGCATTACCGATCAACGCTTTTGCAGCGGAACCGGCCGCAGCCGCATCGCCACCTTGTGCAACAGCTTTGGCCGCTTCAATCACCATCATGCCCAGAGGGGTAGCCGTTGTGCGCGAATCGACCAGTTCAACAGGTACATCGACCATGTCGAGCGCTTGTGAAGCGGATTGGAACGTACCGCTCAACTCTGATGAGATATGGATTGAAACAATCGATTCGGCCGTTTCTGCCACTTTTTCATACAGCTCAACAAATTCACCGGCCGATGGCTGCGATGTCGCAGGCATCGAAGATGATTTTGAAAGACGCGCATAGAATTGGTCGGCCGTAATATCAACACCGTCTTTTAATGACTCTTCGTCCCAATTAACCAATAAAGGGATAACATGAATGTTGTATTTTTCGATTATTTCAGGGGTTAAACAGCTTGTGCTGTCTGTTACGATTGCTACTTTTGCTTTTGCCATGTTGCCTCAGTTATGTTTTTTATCTCAAAAAAGATCAACGATTTCAGCCAATTTTAGTTGAAAATCGTTGACCTCAAGTTTCTTAATGGGTGCTACTTACCACGCTCTTGTTCAACCAAAACGCGACGTAAGATTTTACCAGAAGCTGACTTTGGAATCGTGTCTACAAACTCAACTCGTCGGATTTTCTTATGCGGAGCGACCTGTCCAGCAACCCAATCCATGATATCAGCTGCATCAATGTCACCCCCTTTCACAATAAACGCTTTCGGGATTTCACCCGCTTCTTCGTCTGGGCTAGGGATTACGGCTACGTCTGCCACGGCTTCATGCCCCAGCAAAAGTGCCTCAAGTTCGGCCGGAGCCACTTGGAACCCTTTGTACTTGATCAGCTCTTTTAGACGATCCACGATGAACATAAATCCATCTTCATCCATGTAGCCGATGTCCCCAGAACGGAGCCAGCCGTCTTCGGTGATGGTGTTGGCTGTTGCATCCGGCCGGTTCAAATACCCTTTCATGATATTGGCTCCACGCATCCAGATTTCGCCCTGTTCGTTGGGTCCCAAATCTTCTAGCGTGTCTAAATCAGCGACTTTAACTTCAAAATTGGCGACTAGCTTACCGCATGATGCATAACGCGGGTTCCCGTCTGCATTCGGGTTAATCGTTGCAACCGGGCTGGTTTCCGTCATCCCATACCCTTGCAGCACACGACAGCCTAAGCGAGCAGAAACGGCCGAAGCCAATTCATCACCCAGTGGTGCAGCTCCAGAAGTGATTTCGCGGAACGATGAGAGATCAAAATTGTCTACAACGGGGTGTTTGCCCAAGAAGACCAAAATCGGGGGGACTAAATTTGCACGGGTCACCTTGTATTTTTGAATGCAGGTTAAAAACTCGCCCGGGTCAAAACGTGGCATGCTCACAATGGTGGCTCCCACAGCCAAACTCATGTTCATGATCACAACCATGCCATAAATATGGTAAAAGGGAAGCACGCCCATAATCGTGTCGGTTTCGTTTGTAAAATCAAGGTCGCTCATTCCTTCGACCTGCTGAATATTGGCCACGATATTCTCATGGGTCAACATCACCCCTTTGGGTACGCCGGTTGTGCCGCTTGAGTAGGGCAAAACGACAAGATCATTTTTCGGATCGATTTCGACGTCTGGAAAGGTCCCGTTTGGATCCATGAGCATGGCGAATGGGGTTGCGCCGTCAACAGGATCAAATGTAAACACTTCCTCTATGCCAACCTTTTCGGCCGCCTCTTGGGCCTTATCCAAAAACATGGAGATGGTCAGAATATATTTTGCACCGGAGTCAGCGCATTGGTGAGCCAATTCATCGGCCGTGTACAGTGGGTTTGCTGTGGTCACAATCCCACCTAAAAGCGAAACCGCATGGAAAGCAACCGCATATTCCGGCACGTTGGGGCTGTAGATACACAGAACATCCCCTTTGCCAAATCCGCGAGCGTGCAATCCGGCCGCGACCGCTTTCATGCCACCAATCAGCTGGTTAAAGGTCAAAGTGCGCCCTGATGGACCATCTATAATGGCAGCCTTTTCACCAAAGGGGGCCATTCGTTCTATCAAATAGGGGGTTAGCGCTACATTAGGCACATCAACATCAGGGTAAGTACTTTTAAAAATCATGGGGTCCTTTTTATTTGTAATTTTTAAAGATTATTGGCACAATCCAATCCTTAAATTATTGATCGATATTTACAACGGGGCTGAGTTTAGCATGCTCCTTAAATCAAGCAATGACAAAATACAACTCAATTTTCCGCGACAACTTATTTCAAGACCGCACCATTTTAGTCACAGGTGGAGGGACCGGCATCGGCCGTGCAATCTCTCATGAGCTGGCCTCACTTGGTGCCCATATCATCATCGCATCCCGTAAATTAGAAAAACTAGAGGCCACCGCCAAAGAAATCACCGATGCGGGGGGCAAATGTTCGATTTACACGCTTAACATTCGGAACGAAGATGCGATCAACGCGATGTTTGACGAAATGCTAAACGACCACAAAACGATACACGGGCTAGTCAATAATGCAGGCGGGCAGTTCCCAAGTCCGGCCGAAAATATCAATCAAAAGGGATGGCATGCGGTTATAGAAACCAATCTGACCGGCACGTTTTTAATGAGCAAAACGGCCTACAACCGAGCTCTAAAGCAGAACCAAGGCAACATCGTCAATATTGTGGCAGAAATGTGGAACGGTTTTCCCGGCATGGTCCACACAGGTGCGGCTCGTGCAGGGGTTTCAAACATGACCAAAACTCTGGCAGTTGAATGGGCCAAGGATGGGGTGCGGGTAAACGCTGTAGCTCCCGGTGTTATTCATGGTCACGGTATCACCCAATACGATCCTGCATTTGTTGAAAGCTACGTCAAAATGGCAAGCGCAGACATTCCCTTAAAACGGATGGGAACCGAAAGCGAGATCGCCTCGGCCGTCACCTTTTTACTCAGCCCGGCCGCAGCTTACATCACGGGCGAAACGCTAAAAGTTGACGGAGCCAGTTCACTATGGCGCAAAACATGGGTGATCGACAACCATCAAAACAGCGCAAAGTTTGATGGGTTTGAGGATTAGGGGCCGTAATTTTTTCAATTAGGAAAATGGCCTAAGCAAGCTGCCTCAGAAGTTTTCAAAAAGTGCGATCTCGATTTCGACAAGCTCAATCTACCCATTAAAGCAAACGTCATACCTGCGAAGGCAGGTATCCAGCGCTCGGAATGGCACCAGATTCCTACCTTCATGGGAATGACGTTATTCTCCTTCAAAAAAAAATGATTAGTATCTCAGAACAAAGAGTAAATCATTGACGTTTGTCCCCGTTTGCCCAGTCACAATCAAATGCTCACCCAGCTTTTCAAAATAGGTATAACTGTCGTTCTTGGCTAAATAATCAGCCGCCTCGAGCCCTTTTTGACGCCCCAAACCAACTGTCTGGCCTGTCACAATCGCACCGGCCGCTGGGGTTGGCCCATCATCTCCGTCTGTGGCGTAGGTCGCCACGACAATGTTATCTGTGTGTTCCAGCTCGATGGCGGCCGCCAAAGCCAGCTCTTGATTCCGGCCGCCGATTCCCCCGCCAGACAGCGTCACCGTTGTCTCCCCACCAAATATCAAGCATTCACCCGGCCGCAGTTCCTTACCCATTCGGGCCGCCATGGCACCTACACCGGCAGCCTCACCCTCTAACTCAGTTGATTTAATTGTTGTTTTGTACCCCAAACCGGCCGCAGCTTTCGCCGCCACCCTAGTGGCTATGCGCAAGTCGCCGACAAATTCAAACGCCGACTCAAAACGATCTTGCTCAGATGGGAGCTGTCCCAACAGCTCTACCGCAGTTGAATGGTCGATGCTGTAGCGGCTTAAGATGGCAAGCGCATCGGCCGGGGTTTGTGGATTAGGCACAGTTGGGCCACTTCCGATCATATCAATCGGGTTTCCAATCACATCACTCAAAACCAGCGTGGCAAACTTCGCCGGTAACGCCTGCAGCGCTAATCCGCCCCCTTTAACTGAATCGAGCTGTTTGCGTACTGTATTAAACTCCTGAATCGTGCATCCGCTACCCAGCAGGTTTTTGGATAGCTCTTGCCATGCAGAAAGAGGCAGCAACGGCCGGGTCATTAAAGCTGAAGCACCACCTGAGATCAAAAACAGGACAAAATCATCTGCGGCAGTCTTTTCAAGCAGGCCAAAGAGCTGGTCAGCTGCCACCACCGAGCTTTCGTCAGGGACCGGATGTGCCGCAAAAAAGGTTTTTAGATTGGCGGCTTCAACTCGCTCAGTCTGTCCCTTTTTTGTAACAGCAACCCCTTTGTAGATAAGATTGCCCAGAACTGAAAGCGCCCCATTCAACATCGGCACGGCCGCTTTCCCGACAGAAACAACAAACAGTCGTCCATTTGAACAATTGAACGATTGTTCAGCCAAGGTCAGAATTGCCCCTTCACGCTCAATCGCCTTAACAACCCCAGCAAATGGATCTACGGCAGCAACGGCATCCTGTATCATTTTGGAAATATCAGATTTATGGTTAGACATTAAAACGGTCATCATTTTTCTCCCTGATTCCCCTCCGTTAGTCCCACGCTTCACGAAGAGCATCTTAAATAAAGTTGACCTACCTTTTAATAATGCGCAAAATTTTCCCTGAAACCTAACCACATGCAAAAATCATTTCATCCAAACACTCTTAAACACATTCTCCTGTCCGTTTTTATCAGCTGCGGCCTCATCGCCTGCCAACCGGCCGAAATTGAACCGGAGAACACCTTGGCCGAAAAATTGACAGCGATTCCCCCTGCACCAACGGCCGATCCGACACAATTGCCCCCAACCCAAACGGCCGTCCCAGAGCCAACCGTCGCAGCAACCCCTTCACCCACTAACACCGCCACACCCAGCCCAACACCGACACCTGCTTACCCAGCTTACACCGGATCAACCCCAATCAATGCCGCGCTCATCGGCATCCAAGTGCATCCATTTGGAGAAGATCAAGAGCTGATGCTGAGCCAGCTTGAAGAGCTGGGGGTCGGTTGGGTAAAGATCCAAATCTCGTGGAAATTGTTTGAACCATCACCCGGCCGACTTGATGAGTTTTGGTTTGGGGAAACAGATCGCTTTATTAACGCCGCCCACGCCCAAGGGCTAAACGTCTTAGTCGGTATCGCCAAAGCACCCGAATGGTCACGGCCGACCACCACCGAAGATGGGCCACCCACTGATTTTGCTGAGTTCGCCCGTTTTTCAGAGCTGATTGCGAACCGATATAAAGGGAAAGTTCAAGCTTATGAACTTTGGAACGAGCCGAACCTACGGCGAGAATGGAACGGATTTGACATGAATGGAGCTGAATTAACCCGGCTCACAGCGGCCGGTGCGGCCGGTATTCGTCGCGCAGATCCGGCCGTTATTTTGATTAGCGGTGCACCCGCCCCAACCGGTATCAATGATGGGATCAGCGCCATTGATGATCGCGTCTATTTTGAGCAAATGCTGGCCGCTGGTATCGCACAACATGTCGATGCGATCGGATACCATCCCTACGGCGCTTCAAACCCCGTTTGGGCAACTATGGGAACCACGGCCGACTACGCGGTATCCCATAACGATCATCCCAGTTTTTTCTTTAGCCACACCACAGACGATTACACAGCATTGCTCGAAAAATATGGGGTTGATTTGCAGCTATGGGGAACCGAGTTTGGCTGGGGATCGTTTGAGCGGCTAGGCAAATCAGCCCCGGCCGGAGCAGAGTTCATGGACCAGCTCACCGAGTGGGAGCAGGCGATTCATGTTATCGATGCTTATGTGTATACCCAAGAAAATGAAACTGTTGGCCCACTCATTTTATGGAATTTGAATTTTGGCCCTTTGTTGGGTGCCGATTTTGCTGAAACCGGCTATTCAATCTTGCGGCCGGACGGAAGCAAACGGCCGGCCTATTTAGCCCTACAACATCTGCCCAAATAAAAAAGACCGGCGGGTGCCGGTCTTTTGGATGATTAATACTTGAGAACTGCCGATTAATCAATTTAGTTCAGTGTGCTCTCTCTCCTTCTTTTTAAAATCTTAAATTAGCTGCTTAATTTCTAAATCTAAACAGCCCGAGCGTGACATAACGCCGGCCAGCTTGTCATATTGTGGAACATGCTCTACCGCCAAGTCATCCCGTTTTGCTCGACCGCCAATTTTGTACATCGCCATCAGAGCTTCATTAATTGCTCCGTGCTCACTTAATGCGGCGTAGTGTACTCTTTTGCCGGGGAAATACCGGTCGCAGGTAACAGCGAACGCTTTGAAATTGTTCATGGTTTGGGGTCTCCTATCGAACTAAATTGTGCTTCTGATTACAACGAATAGGCCGCTCTCTGCTTACAAAGAGTCTACTTTTATTAGTACTCCATTCGCAATAATCCCTTTGTACCAATATAGACACTTTGTGGGGCAACTAGTACTCAAAATTAATAAGGTTGCACAACAGGACCCCCGACTTTTTTCTTAAACAGAGCTAAACTTGTGCGATGGTTTCGATTTCTACCCCCACAATCAATTTTCAAAAAACCGGCAGCTATTGGGCCGCCTGTGTCACACATTTTTTTATAGATTTTTTGAACAACGGCCGCAGCATTTTAATGGCCTTGCTGGCTGTAAGCCTCGGGATGTCTAATGCGCAAGTGGGCCTGTTGCTGGTGATCTACAATGTAGGCAATGCCCTAAGTCAGCCCCTTTTCGGCTGGCTGACTGATCGGATCGGACCCAAGAAACTTGTGGTGGGCGGCATGTTGTGGATGGTGATTTTTTCTGCGCTAACGGCCGTATTGCCAGCTTGGGGCGCCGTCGTCACACTGACCGCCGCAGGGCTCGGATCCGGCATGTTTCACCCGGCAGGCACCACCATCGCAACCCGACCCGACTTTGCCAGGCGCAATCTAGCAACCGGCCTGTTCTTCTTCTTTGGCTCGGCCGGTCTGTTTGTCGGGCCAATCGTGGCAGGAGCGCTACTCGATAGCTACGGCCGAATTGGTTACATGATCGCGGCCGGTATCGCCGCCAGCGCATTTGCCTTTGGTCTGGTCGCCATCAATGATGAGTGGTTCCATCAACATCTCGCCCAAGAAAAACAGGCGGATCAGCCTGAAAAGGTTAATAGCCGCACAAAGTTGGGCTGGCTATTCCTGCCGGTTTTGCTCATGATCATCGGATACAGCTCAGTCAGCAACATCGTCATGACCTATCTGCCCAAACACTTGATCGAAAATGGGATCAGCGTGAGTTATGCGGGCTGGGTCACCGGGGCGTATCTGTTTGGAACGATGTTAGGCGTTTTAAGCGGGGGTCTTTTAGCAGACCGGCTGAACAACAAAATTATCCTTTTTGTGGGCATGGCGGGCCCCATCACATTTACATGGTTTGGCGTTCCGGCCGTTGGCAATTTACAGCTACTGTTACTTTTTATCGGGGGATTGTTGGCCGCATTGCCGCACAGCATTCTTGTGCTGCTCATTCAATCATTTTTCCCAAAAGGGCGCGGATTTGCATCTGGCTTGGCACTGGGCGGCATGTTTTTTATGGGGTCGATTTTTAGCTACTTGGCCGGAATCATGGCAGACATAATCGGGTTAGAGCTGATGTTGCAGGGGGCTGGCGCACTGCCACTGATTGCGGCCGTCATGCTGATTTTTGTCCCAGCAGCCTTTATTCAACAATCCAGGTCCTAACATCAAAGGAATTCATCGATTTATGAAACAGCTTAAATGGTTCATTTTGGCCGCCCTAATCGCTATCGGGCTGAATGGCGGTCTGCGCACTTTCAATATCTGGCTGTCGCCAACCGGCCGTGTTTTAGACAGCGCCATATTTACAATTTGGACCCTTCAGATCGGGATTGCTATTGTCTTATTCTTAGGCTTCGTCTTCAGGGCCACCCAAGGGCAAGATTTAGATGAGCGTTGGCAAACGATCTACAAGTTAATCGGGGTTTTTATTCTCGCCGGATTCATTTCAATCCCTTTTGGTAACAGACTATCACGACCGATTAGACAAGCCGGATACGAGGCGTTTGTGCAGGAAAACGATTTTCTGATTGAAGCGATTGAGGCGTTTGAAGCCAACAGCGGCCGGCCCCCAGAAAGTCTAGAAGAGCTTGTCCCTAACCAGCTTGACCAACCTATCGCCCAGCTTGTTGAAGACCAAGTTGGGGATGAAACCCGTCAGCAAATCGAAATCAGCTCTTCCTACGATTCAATTGATCCTAAAAGCGCTGAAGGTGTGTTGTACAGCTACAAGCCCCCAACAGAAA
>JAHDEN010000163.1 GCA_020628815.1 Chloroflexota bacterium
AAAACAAGCGTCACGTCATTTTCATCTATGTAGTTTGCGGGGGTGCAAATCCTTTATTCTTCCGATCTTTAAAATGTAGGGTTTCTGAGTTGAGCGTGGACTACGCAAAAACGTGATCTAGCGCTTCCTCAGGGGCTGGATATGGGCTTTCGCGAGCAAACTGCTCGGCCGCCATGACTCGTTCAGTCATCTCAGCCTGAATCGCTTCAGCTTCTGAATCAGAAAGCCAACCTTGCTCTTTCATCTGGTTACCCAAAATGTTGACCGGATCTTTTTCCTTCCATTCTTCTTTTTCTTTTTCGGCCAAATATCCCTCAGCGTCTCCTTCAAAGTGACCGCGGAAACGGTAACAAATCGCTTCGATCAGCGTAGGTCCTTCTCCCCTACGAGCCCGTGCAACCGCTTCTTGAGCCGCTTCATACACGGCGATGGCGTTTTGCCCGTCAACCTGTACAGCCGGAATGCCGTAGGCCGCACCCCGCTCAGCATTACTGCGCACAGATGTTGACGCTTCTTTTGGAACAGAGATCGCGTAAAGGTTGTCTTCAACCACAAACACACATGGCAAATTCCAGACAGATGCCAAATTCAGTGACTCATGAAACGCTCCGATGTTGGCGGCACCCTCTCCAAAGAATGAAACGGCGACTCGGTTTTGCTTGCGCATTTTAATGGCTAAAGCGGCACCAACTGCGTGGGGGATACCACCGCCCACAATGCCTCCGCATCCAAAATGGATCGATGGATCAAACAGATGCATGTGGCCACCCTTGCCTTGGCAGAAGCCGGTCTTTTTACCAAAAATTTCAGCCATCATCGGGTTTAGGTCAACCCCTTTGGCGATCATGTGGCCGTGCGGCCGATGGGTGCTGGTGACGGGATCATCTGCATTGAGGTGGGCGCAGACACCGGCCGCAACCGCTTCTTGCCCGGTATACAAATGCATTTCGCCGGGAATAATGCCGGCCGCAATATCAAATGCGGGCAATTTCCCTTCGTAGTAGATGATGCCCAATCGTTCTTCAAATGTGCGGATGAGAACGATATCACGGTAAAGACCGAGTAATGTACTTTTGTCTAATGACATGAGTTTTCTCCTTTTGTACTCATAGGATGTCTAAGCGACGTTTTTCATAATGGGGTCAAAAATCGATTTAAATCGTTTGGTCTAATATCGGGTTTCCTCCTTTTCCTCATCACGCTTCAGCATTCAAAATGATTAGAATTTTTCGCTAACAAAAAAGCCTTCTTGGGCGGCCGCATGTAACACCGCAGATACATCAACCACGTGGGGGCCGTTATGACTCAGCTGAATTTCTACTTTTTCCCCTTCTTTGATAGGTATTTCTCGCTCCCCATCCAAGGCCAGCACGGCCGGGGCCGTTGTGACTTCTCCTTTGTCTCCCGCTTTTAACAGATGCCAGGACTCCACGGTGAGGCGGCTCACAACACCCGGGGCGATAGGCGCCATCACCGACTGACCCTCATCACCTAACTCCAGCCACATCCCCACTTTGTCTGTGGCTGGCACTTGTGGCAGGTAGCCCCCAATGGCCGAGGCTCCAATCGTTGCTGATCGGGGGCGTGACAAGACAACGGTCTTGATTTTTGCTGGATCCCAGATTGCTCCGCTGGCGACAAAGCGCTCTGCGTAAACGACTATATCAACCAGCGCAAAACTAATGAGCGCATCATCCCGATAAATGTCTAAACGGGGGGCCAAGCGGATGCCAGCTTCTCGCACACCGGGGACGCGTAGCGCCACAACGGCGGCCGCCATCCCTGCTAGTGTCCCTTCTACTAAAACTGGAAACGCATTGTTCGTCCCGGTTGATATGGGAACCAAGGGCACATAGCCACACCCTTTGGCAACCGCTTTGTTGGTGCCGTCACCCCCCAATGTCACAATGCAACCCACACCGGCATCAGCCATGATTTTGGCCGCGTTAGATGAATCAACCGAGCTGTTTTTGATCGGCATATCAAGCATCTCAACCGACAGCGATAGGTTGGCTATTTTGGAGGCGCTTGCGATCAGCCCGAACGAATCAGGCATTGCCAAAACGGTCTTGATGCCCAATGCATCCAGCCCCAGCAAAACCCGCTTGATGATGTTGATTTTCTCGTTGTTGTTAAACACAGTGGCATGCGCAACCAGACGGCGAATATCTTTGCCGGATGACGGATTTGCGATAATACCTACTGTTGGATGCATATGTTTTTTAACCACAAGGAACGTTGAAAAAACGGACTTAGGCGATTATTTCTTGCAGGCAGGTACACGCAACAGAAAATTTTCAAATGATGAAAAGATGGTTTCTATAGGCTTTTGGGAGGCTTGTTTTGGCTAATATTTCGTAATATGAAAAATGGATGGGTAGGCTCTGAATGGAGGTGCAGGTACTCCTTCTAAATCGGCCGATGACGAGGGTTTTATCCCTCGCCATCGGCCACTGAATTAAACGAGTAAGCGCATCGGGTTTTCGAGCACTTGCTTGAAGCGGACCATATATTCCGCTCCTTCAGCGCCGTCAGAAACGCGATGGTCTACTGAAATGGTTGCTTTCATCCGTGTGCCAATGGTGAGTTCACCATCAACCACAACCGGTACCTGATGGATGCCGCCAATCGCTAAGATCGCCGCTTCAGGTGGATTGATGATCGCTGTGAACTGGTCGATGCCGTAGATGCCTAAGTTCGAGACTGAGAAGGTACCGCCAGATACGTCATCTGGATGGACCTTGCCCTCACGCGCCCGGCCGATCATCTCTTTGTTGTCTTGCGCAATCACGCTCAACGGAGATTTGTCGGTGTTTTTCTGGACCACAACCAGCAATCCGTTTTCGGTTGCTACGGCCGAGCCCACGTTAATCTCGTTGTGTTGGATGATTTGATCGCCACCAAAACTTGCGTTGATGCTTGGGAAATCTTTCAAGGCGACACCGGCCGCTTTCACGATGATGTCGTTGACGCTGACCTTGATTCCTTCCGCTTCCAACATCCCATTGACCTGCTTGCGCATCGCCATCGCCGGAGCCATATCGATCTCCATTGTCACTTGGAAGTGAGGGACTGTTTGTTTGCTCTCGGTCATACGACGAGCAATCGCTTGGCGCAAACGGCTGGCAGGTACGGCGGTATCTGTTGCACCGGCCGTAGCCACTTGGGCTTGTGCCATCGGTGCTGCTTGCGTTGCCGCTGGGGTAGATGCGGTTGCACTAGCGCCGCCGGAAGCGATGAACGCTTCAACGTCCGCTTTGCGAATCCGTTCCCCTTCAAAAGGAACTTGGAGCAAATCAACGTTGTTGTCTGTCGCAATTCGACGTGCAACCGGGGTAGCTTTAACACCGGCCGGGAATTCGGTGTCGGCCGAACCAGCCGCATCACCGCTAGGAGCGGCTACTGGAGCCGGAGCTGCTGAGGTTGCAGCTGCCGCTTCAGCAGCGGGTGCAGATTCTGCAGGAGCATCTTCAGCTCCACCAGCGGTCAAGCCAGAAATATCTTCACCTTCTTCACCCACAATCGCCACATGCTCACCCACGGCAACTAAGTCACCAGGGCTGGCCAAGGTTGCCAACAGCACACCGCTTACTTGCGATTCAAGCTCAAGCGTCGCTTTGTCAGACTCGATCTCAGCCACAATGTCACCTTTGTTGACTTGTTGGCCGATCTCATAGAGCCATTGGTTCAGCTCACCTTCGCGCATGTCAAAGCCCAGTTTGGGCATCACAATAAACTCTGCCATTACAGGACCTCCTTAACGGCCGCAACGACTCGGTCTGCATTGATCAGAGCTGATTGCTCAAGCTCACGGGCGTAAGGTAGTGGAGCCTGTTTCTGGGCCACACGTTTAATCGGGGCGTCTAAATAATCAAACGCTTTTTCTTGGATTTGGGCCACAATTTCAGCACCAATTCCATAAGTCCCGTGACCTTCTTCAACCACTACCGCTTTGTTTGTTTTCTTAAAGCTTTCAACCGCCAATGTTAAATCGAGTGGTTGCAACGAGCGCAGGTCGATAATTTCAACCTCGATCCCTTCTTTTGAAAGCTTGTCGGCCGCTTCCATCGAAATCGGTAGCCCTTGAGCATAAGTTACGATTGTGACGTCAGAGCCATCTCGTTTTTTGTCAGATTTATCGAGTGGGACCAAATACTCTTCTTCCGGTACTTCGCCACGTTCTTGATAAAGGGTTGCGTGCTCAATAAACATCACCGGGTCATCAGACCGAATGGCTGATTTGAGCATCCCTTTCGCATCATACGGGGTTGCGGGTGAAACCACTCGCAAGCCTGGGAAGTGAGCAAAAATCACGTCAGGCGTGTGGCTGTGGGTTGCACCCAACTGCCGGCCGCCACCACCAGGTGCCCGGAAAACCACGGGGCATTTAATGTTGCCATTAAACATGTAATGTACTTTGGCCGCATGGTTGATGATCGCATCAAACGCCACAAAGGCGAAGTTGATCGTCATAAATTCCGCAACCGGCCGTAGCCCGTTCATGGCCGCGCCGGTTGCAGCACCGCCAATCGCCATTTCAGAAATAGGGGTATCGCGTACCCGCTTTTCGCCAAACTCGTCGTAAAAGCCTCGGGTTACCGCGTAGGTTCCACCCCAAACACCAATCTCTTCACCCATGATGAATACGTTTTCATCACGGAGCATTTCTTCACGCAGTGCGTCTGATAACGCCTGCCGCATTGTAATTCTCTTAGCCATATTGTTTCTAGATCTCCCTTATTGTGGAACAAAAATGTTGTCGTAAAGCGTGTCTAAACCAGGTTCTGGTGATTCGTCTGCGAACTTAACGGCCGCTTCCACTTCTGCATCTACCTGATCATCAATTGCGTCTAATTCTTCTTGGGTGCAGCTTTCCTGCTCGATCAAACGTTTTTCGATCACACCCAGCGGATCATCGTCACGCCATTTAACTACTTCCTCTTTTGAGCGATACCGGAGCGGGTCACCCATTGAGTGCCCTTCAAAACGATAAGTGATCATTTCAAGGAACTGCGGACCCTCGCCTGCACGTACGCGAGCCAATGCATCGGTGGTTTTCCAATACACGTCACACACGCTCATACCGTCTACCACGTGGGCTTCCATGTCATAGCCGCTGGCTTTGGTCACCATCTCTGGGGTCGCTGACGCGCGGTCTACGGCCGTACCCATTCCATATTGATTGTTCTCAACAATCCAAACAACGGGCAGATTCCAAACTTTTGCCAAGTTCAATGATTCGTGGAAGTAGCCGATGTTGGTAGAACCATCACCCATGTAGCAAAGCACTGCGCCATCTGTTCCTTTATATTGCTCGGCCAAAGCGATCCCTGCACCCAAAGGCACATGACCACCTACAACCGCGTAACCGCCCCAAAAACGGCGTGGAACATCGCACAAGTGCATCGAGCCGCCACGGCCGCCGCTGACACCGGTTACTTTGCCCATCAGCTCTGCCATAACCGGGCCGGTTTCTGACCCTACAGCTAACGCATGACCGTGGTCGCGATAAGCGGTAATAACATGATCGTTGTCACCACGGGCGGCAATTGATCCCACAGCAATCGCTTCTTGGCCGATATAAAGGTGCAAGAACCCACCAATTTTCCCTAACTGGTATTGTTCTGAACACGCTTGTTCAAACTTGCGGATCAGTACCATTTGTCGGTACCAGTCCATTAGTTTTTCGCGGGGGATGTCTCCCGCCCGGCCGACGCCCACTTCACGGTCGTCCGCATGTCGAATCTCTTCTGCTGTTAATTCTTTGCTGGCCGCTTTTTTCTTTTTGGGCGCAGCTTTTTTCTTACTTTTTGTTGTCGCCATCTGACTCTCCTAAATCTAGAGTATTTTGCTTGGTCTCGTAACGCAAAACGACTCACTAGCTTTTTCTAGTGAGTTTTCGCTGTCTGGTATACGTTCGCAAATTGTCGGGAATTTATTTTTTTGTGTAATTTTCTCTAAAAGCATGGGTCGGGGTTTTTGCTATTTACCCGATTGTTACTTCTAGACTTCCTTCCTAATGAAATGAAGGAATTGCTTACTCGTTACGACTTGTATGTAGGAATGCGGGCAAGTCTGTAACAGCGGGATTGTATCAGATAATCGGGAAAATTCATCAAATATTTTTAATTTTTGACACTCTTAAAATAATCAGGCTTCTAACCCAAACAGAACCAGAGGTGGAAAGAACGAAAGAGTATTGATAAGAGTTGAAGGGCAAAATGACGCATGACCTTAGGACTAGTAATTGTTTTGACCGACGAGGGGAAAAGTTATGCGGATAGGATGGATAATTGGTGGGCTGCTACTATTAACACTATTTGTAACCGATGGGGCTGCACAGGAAACGCAACTGCTTGAGCCTGTTTCCGGCCAGCGAATGGCTGAAAAAAATGAGTTTGGCCTGCCTAGCCGCCTTGTTCGCGTCAATCAGAGCCTGTTCCAGAGCCATACAAAACAACCGCTAACCCTCGATTTATTTCAAGGTGACCAAGTCAACATTGTGCCAAAGGCGCTGAATACCCGGTCAAACGATGGCGGAATCATGGTCGGCCGCCTGCAAGAGTATCCGCGGAGCGAAGTCATATTTTCATGGGATGGGGAGATTGCGGCCGGGACGGTTAATTTAGGGAATGGCAAGATTTATCGGCTAAGGCATGTTGCTGATGGGGAGCATGTTTTTGAGCTTTTACCGCCTCACTACCTGCCAGAAGGTGAGCCGATTTTACCAACTGAAGCAGCCACGCATACAGGTGGAGACGAGCTTAACCATGCTCCAATCACGCCAATTAGCGGAAAATCAACTCAACAAGAATCAGATGGTGCACACAAAATTGATATCTTGGTGCTTTATACGGCCGCTGCAGAAGCGGCGATGGGGGGAACCACCGGCACCCAAAACACACTGGCTCTGGCCGAAGTTGAATCGAATCAAGGGTTTGGCAATAGCTTAATCAACATGGAATTTAATATCGTGCACAGCCATAAAGTAGATTTTGATGAATCAACCTACTCATTTTCAGACATGTTGAGTAGCGTAACCTCAAAAACTGATGGCATCATGGATAATATTCATGCGATACGGGATTTCTATGGAGCAGATATTGTGACGCTGATTGTTGATCGGCCGTTGCTGTGTGGCAAGACCTATCAAAACACCGGGGGCTACAGCGATTTTTCACAGTTTGCGTTTGTGGTTGTCCATCAATCTTGCATGACCGGCTACTACAGCTTTTCGCACGAAATTGGCCATGTGATGGGGAGCCAGCATAACCGGACCAATGCAACACCCAATGCGATTTTCCAATTTGGATATGGTTATCAAGATCCTACCAATCAATTTCGGACGATCATGGCCTACAACTGCCCTGTTAGCTGCACGCGCATTAACTATTGGTCAAATCCTGGGGTGTATTACAACAACGTGTTGCCCACCGGCATTTCTACCGGTTCTCACAACAGCGCCCACAATAGTTTGAGCCTTGCTCAAATGGCCCCGATTGTTGCTCAATTCAGGTCACCCCTGCATAACGATGGCCAACCACTTAAGATCAACTTTCAGCCGCAGACGGCCGAACAGGTAGATGGATACGTACCTGATACAGGTTCAGCATATGGCGATCAATCAAATGGATATGTGTACGGGTGGAGTGACGGGGTCAAGATTGAGGGTGGGGGAGAAGGTGCGCTGTCTGCTGAGCTGACCTATCTAACCGCTACCGGAACGGCCGATAATGTCGTGAAATGGGAGATGCATGTTCCAAATGGAGTCTACAAAATCCGGCTTGTTGCAGGCGGACAATCTCAAGCTGTAACACCAGATCAAATGGTCGTCGAAGATCAGCTGATTGAACGGTCAGACTCAAGAGATGGGAGTGGCCAAAATGCAGAATCGATCCGAAACTTTGATGAAGAAGTTGAAGTGGAAGTTGTCGACGGGAGCTTAACAATTACGGGGAGCAACAACATGTTAATGCTTAACCTAATCGAAGTGGACGTGGTCGAGAAAGAGGGTGCTGACACAGCGAATAACCCGTCAAATGTCCCTTTTGAAGAGCTTACTCAGGTGACTTTCTTGCCGGTCGTAAGGTAGAAAGAAAGATTCTAATTGAATTCTATGTCTATCTTTCAACGTAACTTTCGGCGTTAACGCGCCATTTACACCAAAATTGAGTTTACATAAATTCGGATATAGCTATTCCTATATAAAAAGACGCTGCTCATAGATGTTTTTTTATGTCTAAGGAGGTATTCTTATCTTCTAATTAGAATACGCTATTCGCTACAGATTCATCGAAGACACAAGAGAAACAGCCTGAATAATTTGCGTGATTCAACGTAAACACAAAAATTTTTCACTTACCCACTTTCAAGTTAGGAGATGTTCATGAAGCCGACTAATTGGATTGGAAACAAAAAACTTTGGATTACTATCAGCATTATCATGACCTTGTTCATGATTACCGCAGTTAGTGCAGATTCAGAACCTGAAATCCCTGTTCCTGAAGGGCCTTTGTCTACAAAATTATCTTCACCCATCAATTTAACCTCTAGTCCAAGGCTTGCAACAAAAGTTGACACGGCACTTATTGGCGAGACGGGTAAACAAATTGTGATTGTTCGGCTCAGCGAAAAATCTGTAGGTGAAACAGTTGGCGCCATGAATGGGGGGCAAAGTACGTCTGAAAGCGCAGATCAGATCATGTCTAACAATTCTGCCGCTCAGGCAGCGTCTAACAGCTCTGTCTCTCAGCAAGAAAGCGTACGTGCTCAAATCTTCGCGGCCGACCCCAATGCAAAAATTATCGCTCAAACACATCTTCTGTTAAATGCGATTTTCGTAGAGATTGATGCAAACGCAGTTACTCAGTTGGCAGCTTCAACCGATGTAGTTTCGATTAATCGTGTTAAAAATTACGAATTAGATTTGAGCGAAACTGTTCCCTATATTGGAGGAACGACGGTTCAAGAAAGTGGCTACGATGGTAGCGGCATTAAAGTCGCAGTCCTTGATAGCGGTGTTGACTATACCCACGCAAACATGGGTGGGGGCGGCACCTTAGCCGACTACGAAGCTGCTTGGGGATCTGAATTTGCAGATCCTGCTAATACAACGCGCGATGGCCTGTTCCCGACAGAGAAAGTAGTTGAAGGCTACGACTTTGTGGGTGAAACATGGGGGCGCGATGCCAATGGAAATATCACCGGTGAATTAGCTTTTGATGATGACCCGATTGACTTTGAAGGGCATGGAACCCATGTGGCTGACATTATTGCTGGTAAAAACGGTGTGGCTCCCGGAGCTGACATTGTTGCCGTTAAAGTTTGTTCGGCCATTAGCTCTGCGTGTTCAGGCATCTCCTTAATCTTGGGGATGGAGTACGCAGTTAGCCAAGGCGTTGACATTATCAACCTATCTTTAGGGTCAGATTATGGAACACCTTATGATGATGATTTAACCGCTGCTGTTGAAGCTGCGTTTTCTTTGGGTGTTCTATCTGTTTCGTCAGCCGGTAACGGTGGCAATAACCAGTATAAAGTGGGTACACCATCTACTGCTCCAAGTGCCCTATCTGTGGCGCAAACGGCCGTACCATCAGCTTTGCTTGATGTGATGGCGTTTGAAAGCGGTGCAAGCTTTATCGCTATTCGCCAAGATTGGTCAGCCACATTAAGTGGTGCAGTCACTGCTCCAGCTCAATATGGTGATCTTGACGGTACAAATCTAAATGGATGTGAACCGTTCAATGGTGACTTGACCGGCTTGATCGTATTGATCGATCGTGGCGCCTGCGCCTTTAGTACAAAAATACAAAATGTCGAAGCGGCCGGTGGTCTAATCGGTGTGATCGGTTTGGTTGCTCCGGGTGAACCGTTTGGCGGTGGCTTCGGCGGTGGAGACATTCCACAAATTCCTGGATTTATGGTTAGCCTTACGGCCGCAAACACATTCCGTGCAACCGCTGCCGCTGGCCAGACCGTGACCTTCGATCCTGCCAATGCGTTGCCGTTAGCTGGCACGATGGTCTCTTCATCGTCACGTGGTCCTTCGCAAGATACCAATCTAATCAAACCTGAAATCGGTGCTCCTGGCGCCTCAATTTCGGCCGAAGCTGGGACAGGTACAGGTGAAACCCCATTTGGTGGTACATCTGGTGCTTCACCGATGGTGGCCGGTGCGGCCGCATTGTTGATGGATGCATATGATGTCAATCAACAGCGTTGGATCCGACCAGATCAGATTAAGGCGATGTTGATGAACAACGCTGAAACTGATATCTACACCACATCGACAGCCCTGAACGGCCAACTGGCACCTGTTACACGAATTGGTGGTGGTGAGGTTCGAGTAGACCGCGCTCTGAACTCTGAGCTTGCGGCTTATTCAGATGAATTTACAGGCAGTGGTGCACTCTCATTCCGCCATATCGACGTGTATCGCCAGAAGACATACACCGAACGATTTATCATCGATAACCTTTCAATTTTGCCAAAAGACGTGCGTCTGACGGCTCAATTTAGAGATCCTTCAAAAGCGGCTCTGGGTGCATTAACGGTTGAAATGCCTGAAGTGGTCACTATTGGTGGATACAACAATCAAGTTGTAACTGTCCGTATCACGGTAGACCCGACGCTGCTCCCAGATTGGGAAATGAATATCGGTTCTGCTGGATCAGGTGCTGCGGCATTAGATGCTAACGAATTTGATGGCTACATTTTGATGGATGATCTCACGACTGATGAAGATGATCTTGATCCTGCCCATATGGCTTGGCACATGCTGCCACGTGCTTCTGGCAACGTGCGTGTGGCCCGGACCAATATGCCTGTTGACCAACGGGTCAGTGGTCTCCCTGCGGCCGTAACAGACGTTCATAACCGTGGTGCAGCAACAACTGAAATTAGTACGTTCAGCTACATGGGTGGAAGCCCTGACCTGCCACCAGCGATTCCTGGAACCCAATCACCTATTGCAGACATTAAGCATTCTGGATATCGGACCTTCTTGGCCCCGGCCGAAGTTTGCTCTGCTGGATGGGGTATGGACTTTGCTATCGCAGCTTGGGAAAGACAGACACACGAGTGGCCGAATTTCTATTCTGTGAACTTAGATACGAACTTCAACGGAACGATTGATCATGTTGTTTACAACTATGATTTCTTCCTGCTAAGCGGATCGCTAGACGGCCGGAATGTAACCTATGTCGATTCATTCGATGATGAGACAGGTGAATTCCTCGGAACATCTGCGGCGTTCTTTACCAATAGCCCAACCAACTACAACAACTACATTCTGACCGTTTGTGGTGAACAGTTAGGCTTTGAAGATGCCTCGGCCGTTGGCACACCGATGTTTGCTGCTGTTACAGGCGCTGACGGATATTACACCGGCGCTGTTACTGACGTAGCTGGTGGATATGTGATTTCCCCTCTGGGCAATCGGTATATCGGGGTATTTGAAACGGACGCAGGCTTTGCAACCAATCTGTCGCTGGCGGCAGACGAAACTGCCAAGCTAACCGTTGCTGACTTTGGCGCAGACTCACCGGGTGAAGACTTGGGTGTGATGCTCGTCTATGTCAACGGTGCTCCGGCCGGACGTGAGAACGAAATTATCACCATTTGGACCCCCGCTGGTGGAATTCCGTAGACTCTCATCTATTTAGACCTTTAGCTTAAACGATGCGGCCGATTGAATGATAATGTTCAATCGGCCGTTTTTATTTTAGAACCCCACGCTGGCGCAGTGTTTGTAACACAAGCTGATCCCAAGGTTGATCTGTGATGACAGGGACATAGTGGGCTCCCCGGCCGTTTAAATAATTTGCGATGCCGGTTTGCCAGCCGATCACCCGTTCCCGATACGCTTGCAAGGTTGCCGCATCTAAGGTCACTTCTGACTCAACCCCCGTTTCCGCATCGATCAACTTGAAGTCACCGTCTAGGGGGGGATCAATCTCATCGGGGCTAAGCAGATGAATAATCCCCACTTCATATCCTTTTGCCTGTAGTGCCGAAACACCATCTTCATACCCGGTGGGGGACATCAGATCACTGATAATAAATAAGAGCCCCGGCCGGCGACTGCGTAGAGCATAGTTGTTGAGCGAGATGTTTAAAGCTGTAAGTCCATCAGCCTCGGCCGATGCCTCTAAATAGTTAAATAGACGCAGGCTGTTTTGCTGCCCCCGATACGGCCCCCAGCTTTGGTTTTCTGCGCTATTGAGCTGGGTTACTGTTAACTGATCTCCGGCCGCTAGTGCCACATGGCCCAGCGCCCCCGCCAGCTTAACCGCGTAGCTAAACTTGTTTGTGTCTGACCGGATCGGCCAGTCCATACTTTTGCTGCCATCAACTAAAATATGCACAGCAAGGTCTTCCTCTTCCTCAAGCAATTTAATAAACGGTTTTTCTAGGCGGGCATAGACGTTCCAGTCTAGACGACGTAGATCATCCCCTTTGACATAGTTGCGGTAGTCGGCAAACTCAATCGAGGTTCCTCGTTTACTCGAGCGTCGATCTCCTTTCATGACTCCGGCCCGAACTTTATCTGCCACAAGGGCCAATTGCTCTAATTTACGCAGGGTGACTTCATCAAAAAGCATATCGGCTAATGCTAGATGATTTGGCAACCATACGCCACAAAATAAACAGTTTATTCAGGTGGTGTATAAAAGATTAGATCTGGGAAAGATGTGATAAGTGAAAACCAAAAAGTGGATCGTGCAGGCAAAGCCTTGAGCTGTTGATCTTTTAGGGGACCCGACTGTGCGATACCGGAAAAGGACCATTCGGAGCCGGTTTGTTCATCAATAAACAACCCATCTTTAAAAATAAAAGTTAAGGATTGGCCGTTAAGCTCGGCCGAGTAAGCGACACCCGTTGGTCCTTCACTTGTGCTGAAAATCACCACCGGCACATCTTCTGATTCTCCGATAAAGTCATTGATTACTCCGTCTCCAATCCGTTCGATGGGCCATGCATATTGTTTGCCGTCTGTGTGTTCAGCTCCCAAAACAACTTCACCGGGGTCCAGGCGGGGGTCACGGCCGTTTTCAGAGACAGGGAAGATAAAGTCGCCTCCCTGATTTAAATGCTCCCCCAGTCCAGAAAACGGATCGTAAGTATAGTTTCGACTGTATCCGGTATTTTGAGATAAAACGGCCGAATCTGGGAACTGCTCGCGCCACAGCCCCCACGTTGTGGTTTGGGACGGGAGTGCGGTTAAACGCTGCCCTGCAAGTTCACCGACCAGCGCTTCACCGCTCACCTGCATCCAATAGCTTCCGGTTTTGTGGTCCAGCATCACCATGTCAGATTCGTAGAGGGCACTGGTATTGCCGAAAAGCACAGGCTCGCTGTTTGGTGTTAATCTGCGGTCGTACACGACGCCGCTGCGGCAAGGGGGTCAATAGGTGGCCAATATCGGTACGCCATCAATCTCATGACTCACAATCTCATGCCAATTCAATATTTTGATAGGATAGGCAACCGCCACGTCCCCCTGTGAATAGCCTAGCACCAAATCCTTTTTGCTGAGCCAAGCTGCATTTTCACCCGGCTCAAATTGTGGATTGTAAATGGGGGGGATGGCGTCACGCAGGCGTAAAATCAGCCCCTCATCTGCTTCGCTCAGCGGTACAACTCGGTCGTAGCTGCGGAAGGTATCAAATAAGATTTCCTCGGCCGGTACAATCGCTTTTGTCCGGTCTACTGGCGGGATGGCATCCTCATCCACTTCGATGACTGGGGATGTGATGCGGGCGATTAGATCACTGTCAGCAACTGTTAACGGCACTCGTGGCTGTGGAGGTGAGGGGGCACACGCTCCTAAAATTAGTATGAGAATTAGCCCTGTGGAAACCGATAATTTTTGCATGATTCTTTGATGGTTTAAACGGCAAACATCTTACCGAAAAACGGCTTGGGGAGGCGTTTGGGCTATTTGATCAGGCTTTTATTGGCCCTTCTGGGATCAGGTTTCTGAGATTGGGGTATTGTGGATTGAGCCACTCTGTTGTACAATTACAACAATATTCTGGAAAAGGTTTTAGTTTGTTCAATCATTTAAAGGAACAACGAGTATGAATCTGGAAGCAACATCTCAACTTTCAATTAAAGGGAT
>JAHDEN010000164.1 GCA_020628815.1 Chloroflexota bacterium
GGTCATTGCCAATTTTGTTTCTCTTTTTTTTTCGCCTATTTTTATTTTCGGTTTGGGTATACATTTTGATGACACTTTGTACCCGAATTAGGTTCCCCTATTTCCCCGCTTACATAGTCTACAAACTCCGACCCTTAGCTAATAACTTAATCGCATCAAGCAGTTTTAACTGCGTAAGGTCTAAAACCTTACGAGTTAAACTAAAAAACAGTATATTATTCTGTATTCTTGCAGGTTAATGGCGGCTTGCTACTACATGTGGTGGTGCAGGTAGGCAAACTTCTTGGTAAATTTAGGCTCTACAGGGTGCAAACACGCCACCCTGACAGCGGCTTAAGTATTACTGGCCATTTGGAGGATCAGACAATGGTATCAAGTGAGACATATGTGGTATTTCTCCTCGGCTATCCGGCAGTTGGAAAAAGCACGGTGGGCGCGGAAGTAGCGAAGCGTCTAGATGGGGTATTGGTCGACAACGCATTCATTTTCCAGCCGATATTTAAGCTATTGAAGTGGGACGGGAAGTTCCTCCTCCCTCCCGGATCTTGGGAGCGTGTGGCACCTATTCGAGAGACCGTAATGCAGACTATTGAAGAAATATCCCCTCCTTCAATCAGCTACGTGTTTACAGACTGCTTGGTAGATACGCCGGAGTCTCGTGGTCAGTACGAACGTGTTAAGTCGATTGCGGCCCGACGCAACTCAAAGTTTCTTGCGGTCATGCTCACCTGCGACATTGATGAACAGGTTAGCCGTATCGATACCCCAGATCGCATTTCTAGGTTGAAGGGCTCTGATCCTGAAGGCTATCGTCGCTACACTCTGAACACGAGGTTGTTTACACCAGCACCTACTGAAACACTGACTCTCGACACGACCTCAACATCACCAACTGCAACGGCTGATGCTATCCTCCGCAAACTGGGAGCTTTAAAGTAGATATGAGAGTGAGCTTGCCATATATAGCTCCCTATTTGAACTTTTGAGAAGATGTTTAACATAATTGAGTAAATTAACCCTAACCAAGCTTCCACCCGCCGCTTCGCTCGGCTGAAGCGGCCGTTATGCCGAGTTAGTCGACTCTTTGAGTTCATTTACAACCAACTCTTATACCTGGCTGTACGCTGAAACCAAGATAAGATAGAGTAATTTATTCTCAATGGGTAGCCAGCAAAGCTGGGCCAATATTGCTCTGCATTCTAATTGCCACACTGCCAGAAGAGTAGAACTTCTCAAATATCTCAACAAATTTAAATAAATAGGAACAGATCATGCCAACGACTGCTGAGTTAGACCAAATTATCAACCGCAAAGGTACAGCCGCGACTAAATGGGACTATGAATTTACACCAAAGGGTGTTGCCCAGCCCCGTATGTGTAGCGATGACATACTTGCAACTGATCATCAGCTTCAATTGTGGATTGCAGATATGGACTTTCGCAGTCCGCAAGCTGTGATTGATGCGCTTGTTGCGCGTGCGCAGCATGGCGTATTTGGATATACCATTCCGCCCCAATCGTACTATGATGCCATCATTGGCTGGATGCAGAAACGGCACAACTGGACAATTGAGCAGGAATGGATTTTGAGTTCACCAGGTGTCAAGCCATCGCTGTCTGCCATCCTTCAGGCATTTACTCAACCTGGGGACGGCGTGCTGATACAAACCCCCATTTATCATCCATTTTATGATTTGATCGAAAGAAATGGGCGTGAGATTGTGCACAATCCGCTGATTGAGGATGCAGATCGGTATGAGATCGATTGGGCTGATTTTGAGCAAAAGGTGGCCAATCCCAAAACGACGATGGTTATGTTGTGCCATCCGCATAACCCTGTTGGACGGGTATGGACATATGATGAGTTGAAGCGTATGGGGCAGTTGTGTGCCAAGCATAATGCCTATTTCGCAGCAGACGAAATTCATGCTGATCTGACATTTCCATGGAGCAATTTAGCAACGATTGGTGTGGCTTGTGCAGACACAATGCACAACAATTTTGTATGTACATCGCCAACAAAAACGTTTAATCTGCCTGGCCTAAAAGCGTCTAATGTGATTGTGTCTAACCCCGACCTGCGGGCAAAAGTACAAAACCAGTTTTTGAAGAACAACATTCGCGGCATTAATTTGATGGGGGCAGTTGCGCTTGAGGCGGCGTATGCGCATGGCGAGGCGTGGCTCAATGATGTGATGGCGTATGTCGAGGCAAACTATTGGTTTACGAAAGAGTATATTTCTGAGCATCTGCCAAAATTAAAGCTATTCAAGCCTGAAGCAAGCTACCTGCTATGGGTTGACTGCCGTGCGCTTGGGTTTGAGGCCGGCGAGTTGCACAATATTTTATGCGAAAAGGCGAACGTTAAGCTCAATAATGGCGCCATTTTTGGCAGTGCGGGCGCTGGTTTTATGCGCATTAATATTGGCTGCCCACGACCTATTCTAGCGGAAGCGCTTGCCCGTATGCACAGGACATTGCAAGAGGTTTAGACAAGGCTTGGCGGCGTTAACCGATCAGTTTAGCTAGCTCAAAGTTACCCCCGGCTAATGACTAAGCTGATATATTAAATGATAGCCCGTCGGTCTATCGAACAATGGACACTATGAATTTTGATAGATCAATAAAGCTTGAAAAAGAGGCATTTACAACTGCCGGCGTAAGCTTTGGGGATATCGATGGTAATGGGCATCCCAACATTATCTTGGCTAAGGGACGCCATTGGCCGTTGACCCAACTCGTTCTGTTGAACGATGGTAAAGGAGGGTTCGACAGGCGTTTCGAATTGAGCGGCCATGCGGATAGAACATACACAGCCGCTTTGGTGGATCTCAATCTAAATGGAAATCTTGACCTTGTAGTTGGCAACGATAAACCGGATGAAAACTTGGTTTACTTCAACGACGGAAACGGCCGGTTCTCACAGGCAGGCACGTTCGGTGAACCGATGTGGCAGACTCGAAACGTGACCGTCATCGATCTTGACGGGAACGGATATCCAGATCTCGTCGTTGCCAATCGTGGAGGCCCTAGCGAGAGCACCAACTATATCTGTATGAACGACGGGAATGGCAATTTCCCCTCATATCAGCCATTTTCACAGGAGTCGGCTACCACCATTGCGGCCGGTGACCTTGTCGGTAATGGCGTGCCAGATCTGATTGTGCCGCACCGCGATGGCGGGCAAAGTTACCTGTACATTAATGACGGAGCGGGTGGGGTTGCTGAACGACACCCGATAGGCCCAGCTAGTTCAGCAACACGAACCGTGGCCCTCGGCGATCTTAACGGCAATGGTCATTTAGATATCGTGTTAGGCGATGAGCTGCGCGGCGGTGCCAAGATATATCTCAACCTCGGCAACTTACAATTTGAAGGACCTATTCCTATTGGAGGGAAAGCAACAGTGTTTGCCATCGCTGTAGCTGACCTTTCTGGCGATGGTCGTGCCGATATCGTACTCGGCTATAAAAATGCGCCAAGTGTTGTCCTTATCAACGACGGTTCGGGGCGCAAATTCCAACCCCTACAATTTGGCGACGGCGAGGGCAGCGTTTACGGGCTCGCGGTTGGAGACTTTGACGGCGATGGTCGACTCGATATCGTCGCCGCCCGCTCCGATGCGCCTAGTATGTTGTACTTTAATCGCCCTGACAGCGATAATGTACAACCAAGCAATACCTAATATCGGGGTCCTTTTTTCATGTGCACGTCTCTAGTTGCCCCCACCCTCGAAGGATGAACAAGCGTGGGGCGTCTGCGAATAAGCACCGTTTCGAATGGAAAAGGATACATTCTCGTTGGAGAGTTTGAATCACCCTACAAAAACAGTAGCATTGGCTAATGCTATCAAAATATACAACTCTGCTGCGCCAAAACCGAGATTATCGCTTTTTGTGGATCGGTTATTTGGTTAGTCAGATCGGGGATTGGTTTAACTTAATCGCCTCTGCATCATTAATCGCTAGGTTAACTGAATCTGGAACGGAGCTGAGCCTGCTGTTTTTGGCTCGATTTTTGCCGCTGTTTGTGATGAGCCCGTTTGCGGGAGTGGTTTCTGACCGCTTTGACCGGCGCTATGTCATGATCATTTCAGACATTCTGCGTGCGCTAACAGTTGTGGGGCTGATGTTTATTAATGATGCGTCGATGGTTTGGCTATTTTATGTGCTAACGGCCGCGCAGTTCTCTTTAACCGCCCTATTTTTGCCTGCCCGTTCAGCCGCGATGAGCAACATTGTGGAAAAAGATGAGCTGGTAACGGCCAATGCGTTAGACAGCGTGACGTGGAGCTCAACTTTAGCATTGGGGACTTTACTCGGGGGATTGGCAACCGCATTCTTTGGCATTACAACCGCTTTTATTCTGGACATTTTTACATTTTTAATTTCAGCATGGGCCATTAGCCGTATCTCGGTATCTGCATTGGCAGCTAAGAACGAAGATCAAAAACATGAAGGTGGCTTTAAAGAGATTGCGGCCGGATTTTCTTATTTGTGGGGGGCGAAACTCATCTTTGCAATTGCCCTGGTCAAGGCAACGGGGTCACTGGTTTATGGGGCGATCAATGTGCTTGAAATTTCGATTGCGGAAGACGTTTACCCTCTGGTTTTCTCGTATAACTGGCAAGGGGTGGCTCAAACGGTGGGGGATGGCGGCACACTGACGTTAACACTGTTTTATCTTGTGGCGGGGATCGGAACCGGCATCGGCCCCATCATCCTGCAAAATTGGTTGGGCGAAACGGAAGATGCCTTGCGCTGGGGAATCTTTGTTTCGTTTATTTTGATGACAATTGGATTGCTGGGGATGGCGATTGACATTGGGCTGACCTGGTTTGTGGTTGCCAGTGTGTTTCGCACATTGGGGAGCGGCACGCTGTGGGTGTTTTCGGCCGCCCTGTTGCAGACTATTGTGCCAAACGAAGTACGCGGCCGGGTATTTGCCTTTGAGTTTGCGATTTTGACGCTTACCCAGTCGATCTCGATTTGGATTGGGGGCTGGTTCCAAGATCGATTAAGTTGGGGATTGTTCCAAGTTATCGGCTTTTTTGCCCTGTTGAGCGTGGCTATTACGATCTATTGGGGCTGGTTCTATTTTGCAAATAAGAATCGACCATTGGTACCCCATGCAGAGAACACGAATCTTCAAGTTTGAGGTAATATCTTACCCATGGAATCACAGCAACTTGTTTTCGGCCGCGAAGTCGCTCCAGACTCCGTAGGGCTCAATCGAAAACTTATACGGCAGGCCAGCCATTACTTTGATCAAGAACTGGTTAATGGAAACCATGTGGGGGGACAGCTTGTTTTACTACGGCATGGGAAGGTTGTTTTGGACCGGACAAACGGGGTCACCCGGATCGGTTCGCGGCAATCTGTGCGGCCGGACACCCCTTTTGTGACTTTTTCTTGCACCAAACCGTTGACCGCCATTTGCATGCTGCAGCTTATTGAAATGGAGTTGGTTGAACTAGATGGATTGGTGGCAGACTATTGGCCGGAATTTGGTCAAAAAGGGAAAGAAACTGCGACAATCCGCCATGTGCTCACCCATCAATCGGGAATACCGTCACGCGGCTTGTACCCGCAAATCCCCCGCTGGTGGAGCTGGGAGTGGGCGGTGAGTGCGGTGGCTGATTTAGAAGCTGAGTACGAACCGGGGACCAAAACGGCTTACCATTTGGTGAACTACGGCTTTATTTTAGGTGAGATTGTGCGACGGGTGTCGGGCAAGCCGATTGAGCAATACATGGAAGATCATATTTTCCGGCCGCTGAACATGCGCAGCTCTTGGCTGGGGTTACCCCGTGATCAGATGGATCGTGCGGCTGAACTATATTCGGGCCACAGCGACCAAACCGGAACAGCCATGCTGTTTCGGTCGGCACGCCATGCGGTACTGCCTGCGGCGACCTTGAACAGCACGGCGCGTGACTTGGCCGTTTTTTACCAGGCGTTATTGAACGGCGGGACGATTAACGGCCGACGCATCATTGAAGAAAAAACGCTTGAAGAGGCGATTAAGGTGCATTTTGCCGGGCACGATCATATTTTTGATGGATTTGTGCGCTGGGGGCTGGGCTTTTTGCTCGGTGGCGAGAAACCGGCCGAGTATGGGGATCGAGCACCCTCTTATGGCCGTCGATCCCTCTCCACAACATTTGGTCACCCTGGCCAACGGAGCACGCTTACCTGGGCTGACCGAGAAAAAGACATCGCTTTTACCTTCATGGTCAACACTTTATTAGGGGATATGGAAAACAATAAGCGTTGGGTTGATCTATCCGATATGATTTGGGAAGCGATTGAAGATTGATCATAATAAGAGACCAGTCAGGTTTTAAAAACCTGACTGGTCTTAGCAATATACCTGACGCAAAGTAATTGTCAGGTTAGCCTTTTGGGAGCCTCCTAAAATTCGCCTTATAATGTCGTAAATATTGCGCTTGATGCGTCTCACACCACCAGCAAATGTCTCTGATTCGAAATATTCCTCGTAAATACCTCATCTTCATCTATCCCATCATCGCAATCTACATCATCTTTTTTGTATGGCTTCTGCTTAAGCCAGCCCCCAATCAAATTCAAGCTGCCCAAAAATCTATCCGGCCGGATGTGGCACTTTTTGCTGCCCCCCACTCGGAAGAAGCAGCGCTCGTTTTATTTGAAGATGATGCGCGCGTGGCGGAAGTCTTGACTGAAATTGAGCATAGTTTCATTCAGGCGGTTCCCCTCGCCCATGGTGAAGCGGGTCAATGGGCCAACTGGGGCTGCTGGGAAGAAACCTGCGCCCACATGCTGTATTACAACTTAACTGAGGGAGGAACGGTTGAAGGGGTTGTCAATCTTGAACGGAATGAGGTTTTAGACGTTTGGAAAAATGAAGAGACCCGGCCGTTGGCGAGTACACGCACGCTAGAAACCGCTGTTGAAATCGCATCACAAAATAAAAGAGTCCGGTCGATTTTGGGCAATGTTAGCGCAGATGATTTGATGATGGTGCCGATGAACATTTGGCTGCTAGATGATGACTGCAACGATGATTGGTGCGTTGACTTAACGTTTGAAGATCCGGCCGAAACGGGCAAAATTCTGCATGTCACCATCAATATGGAACAACAACAGGTTGCCCGAACATTCTACACACGCGGCCGGGAAAATGTACCGTATCGTGACCTAACCCCGCAGCGCACCTCATGGACCAACGGGTGTCATGAAGATGCGGGGTGGGAAGTGTGTTGGGAAATGACGGCCCATGATGGCGTCGAATTTTACGATGCAAAGTTCAAAGGGCAGCCGGTTTTTAGCAGTGTCAAAATCGCTCAGGTTGAGGTGTGGTACCCCTCGTGGCCCGGTGGGTATCGGGACGAAATCGGATCGGCCGCATCGGTTCCCCCCTACTTCGACACCAATATTGATGAAGTTGAGAATGGGTTCCGCATAAGCCAGCTCTTTACAGAATTTACCCGCTGGCCCAACTGCGTATGCTGCTATCGATACGAAGAAGCGCTCGCATTTTACGCAGATGGGACATTTGAAACTGAATTTGTTTCTCACGGACCAGGCTGTGATGATCTATCTGTCTATCAACCCCTGTGGCGCATTGATTTAGACTTGCGCGGAGCTGACAACGATGAAGCATTTGTTTTTAGTGATGGGGCATGGAACGAGGCGCTAGAAGAAACTGAATTAGAGTTGATCGCGGATGGAAATCTAAGCCCAGACGGTGAGAAGTTGGCCACGTTTGACGGTGACATGCACTATCGCTGGTCATACATCTCCGAAGATCCATTGGGCGTGGATGAAGCCAAGCTGTTTTTGGTTCGTTGGAACGAAGATGAGGGTGAGATTCCGGTTTTGACCGGTGCCGCAAACACATTTGAACCACCGCGTAACTTTATCGATGGGGAGAGCTATTCGGGTGAGAATATCACGATGTGGTATGTGCCGTTGCTCAAAACTAAGAAGGGTGGCCCTTGGTATTGTATGCCCGATCCGTCTCCTGATTTAACGCCGTGTACGGCCGTTTTGCGCGCTAGCCCGGCCGGAACGCTGCCCACGCCTGAAGAGCTTGCCGCACTTATGCCCGAAGAAGAAACCGATGAAGATGGGATCACCATCACCAAAATTGAGGATCAAGAGCAAGATGATAACGCCGTACCAACCAACACACCGCCCCCGGCCGCAACATCTACCCCTGCCCCGCTCGAAGGGCAAGACGCCGAAACGATTCTGCTAAATTCTGGCTGTCTAGCCTGCCATGTGATTGGAGATTTAGGCGATCACGGCAAAGTTGGCCCTGATATGACCAATATCGGCGAACAGGCAGCTAGCTTGGGTGCCCCGTTGGGTCTAAGTGGCAGCGAATATGTTCGACGTTCAATTCTTTATCCTGATGAGTACATCGCCCCCGATTGCCCCAACGGAGAATGTTTGGGCGGCATTATGCCCAACTCTTACGGCGAGCGGCTAACGGCCAACCAGTTGGAAACGATTGTGGCTTGGTTGATGACACAGGGTGGGGATGAATCGAACTATGCAGCGCCACCTGAAAATGTCCGGCCGATTGGATCGGTTTCTGATTCGAACGATGTGTTGCCACCGGCCGATGAGACTGACATTTTGACGCTGTTAGCCAATTGGGGCATCGGCGTGATCGCACTTGTGGCTCTGTTGCTGTTTGCAGGCATTATTCTGGGTCCACGAATCATGAATCGGAACCGGAATTAGGCGGTAGGCTTAAACGCCACCGGCCCCACGCTGCTCTGACTCCGCAGTTGCTTCAACCAATATCCCCAAGCCTATTTGCTTTAGCTGTTGCCATAAAGATGGGTTGATTAAAATCCCGCTTTTAAAACGATCGGATGCATTTTGAGCAAGACCGGACCCGCTGTCTACGCGAATTATTTGGCCAATTTCGTTATCGTCTTCCCCCAATCCAAATCCTGGCTGGGCCACGATTAGCTGAACATCCCGCTCGGCCCCATCCCCCATTAACCACGAGACTTTGGGCAGTGGCGAATCTGGCAAACCGACGGCAACCATATCTGCGTCCGCTCCGTTTTTCCAGATTAGCTTGACCCATTGTTGCCGCTGCTGAATCTTGGTGATGTACGGCCACATCACCCCAAAGTCGGTTAGGTTGCGCACGCTGAGCGTGTGCGAGTTATGCACACGGGCTTGTGCGGCCGCGTAGTCGGCAAGGTTGGGAAAGATATGCAGGGCAGAGCCACCTTGAGCGTCCCAAACTGATTCTTGGCCAGATTGAGAGATCGGGTTCGCAAACACGCTTTTGGGTTGAAAGCTGTGTAGCGCAGTTGCCAACTGGTCTTCAAACGGCAACCCGTGCAATGCGAGCCAGCCTATCGCCTCGGCCGCATCCTCACGTTGCCCCAGAGGCAGCTCAAGGGCTTCGAACGCCTTTAAACAGGCAACTACAATTTCGTTATGCGAGATGATCATGGGATTTACGATTTTAGATTGGCGATTTACGAATGGTCCAAATCCCATTCGGGATCAGATCGCAAACCAACTTCTCACTTTCTACTTCTTACCTTTTACTTCGCTGCAGGCGACACGGGCCAGAACCAATCGTCTGCGAAAGGCTTGCCGATGTCTGAAACAAGCGGCGCCCCTTGAAACAGGGTGATGCGCACCCACAAGTTAGATCGGGGATCAAATTTACTCGCCCCAAAAAACGACAGCTTGCAGCGGAGCAGGTCGATGGGCAAACAGTCAGCCGCTATTAAATTATCTTGAATCTCGGCATATGGCTTTTCGCTCAGCGACTGGATGCGGCGTATGAGACCACGTTCGGCCGGATGCGCCATCAGATAATCAATTACGGTTGCTTGTGGTGAGTGGTCTAAAAAGGCTTGGATACCCATAAACATGCAGGTGATATCCCGAGCCATCGTGAGCGGCCGCTCTTTTTCCTGCCCTTCTTCTTCGTACCGGTTTCCCAAACGGGGCTCTTCTTTATCGGCCGAGCTGTACCAAAACCACTGATTGTTCGGCCGCTGGGTAAAGTCGATCTCAAGCGCCCAGCTGTAATTTTGTGCGATTACCTTTTTCAGTTCGGCTAAAGGTTGCTCCGGCCGCAAATCATACGATTCTTGGCAGTTCAGCTCCTCAGCCAGCGGATTCACCAAGTCGGGATAGAGCTCGAGCAAAATCGAAACGATCACTTCTTGGCATTCGGCCGAATCTTCAGCCACCCACGCCAACACATCGTGCCAGTTGGTGTTTGGTGGGATGGGGAGCCGCTGGTCGATCAGGTCGCTCAGCTCAGCCAACATCATCCGGTTCTTCTTTTCTTGCAGCTCATGGATCGTTTCAATCTCGGCGACATGTTGGCGGGCGCGTAACAACAGGGTTTCAAAACGTGCTGCGATTTCGGCCGAGCATCTGCCGCTGTGCAAAACCAATCCCAGCGCTTTTTCACGGGTGTTGACCCACTGGTGCAACAGGGCCGGATGGGAGACGATAAAGGGGGCCATGCCCAAGCCGGTCGCGTTGCCAACGCCCAGGTAGCGTGCGATCTCCCCATCCAATTCAACCGCCCCGCTGGGGTTTTTAAGTTTTGCCAAATAGTTAACCTGATCCAGGCTAAATTGGCGCACCATCCACACGGCAAACATTTGCGCCCGAAAAGTCACATCAAACGCCTGTGTCTGTTGCAGTTTGGCGAAGTCAGCGATGCCGAACTTGCCGTTGCCGTAGACGGCCGTTGTGCGGTACAGGTAGCCGACTTTGGCCAGTTGGGCCGGGTCAGGCTGTTTGCCCGCAGACAGTGCGTCTAACACGGCCGAGAAGTTGCGCGTGCTTTTGTTGGCGCGGGATAAGACCAGCACATAGGGCAAATATCGGCCGACCTCTTGTTTGGGCACATTGGCCCGCAATTCTTCGACCTGCTCCTCGGTCACAATCCCCTCGCACAGCACAAAAGCGACATCCCACTCTTCAGCAATCACGCGATCAGTTCGTTTTTCGTCCGGTATATCGTTGCTAAAAAAAACAACGCTGTATTGCTCCGGCTCTGGCTGGATGGGGACCGACAGGGTGTAAACGGCCGTGCCAAACCCACCGGCGTTAAGGTCCCAACCGGTGCGTTCAATCTGCCAATTTTCAGCCATTACTTTGCGCAGTAAAGAACGCACAAAGCTAATGCGTGTTTGATGGAACGCTCCCAGCCGGGAAAGCTTCATCACTTGTTCTGGAGGGCGTAAGGGGGTTTTTGTTTCCATATGATCTTTATCCTGAGGCTTAAATTATCAGAATTAATCAAAAAATAGGCAATAAAAAAGGGCTGACCTTTTCAAGTCAACCCTGGTTAATTCGTACAAATTCTGGGTGCTAATCGCTTTTAGATGCGGATTTGGCCGGTTTTGATTCAGTTTTTGGTTTGCTCGCTTCTGTTGAGCCACCTGAGTCAGAGCTTGTAGACGAGCTGTCACTCTTATCGGCCGATTTTTTGCCGCCATCATCTTTTGCTTTACCGCTAGGTGCGGCCGGATTATTGCTTTTACTATCGTTAACGTAAAAACCGGTTCCTTTAAATACCACACCTACTTGGTTTATCACCTTGCGCAGGGCTGGCTTTTCACAATTCGGGCAATCGGTTAAAGAATCTTCGCTAAACGATTGTCGAATTTCAAATTCATGTTCGCATTCTTTGCAACGGTACGTGTACAAAGGCATATATATCTATGTCCTATCTAAACCTGAGCCCCGAAAATTATTGTGGGGAACTCTTTAATCTAACAACGCTTAATTCTAATGTCCCATATGGGTATTTACAATAGTCGCTTACATTGTTGAACGAAATTTAAACTCGATAGTTGTACCTGAGAGAGCCCCGCTTACCTTTTGCTGATACCAAACCAACTTTGTGCACAACATCCATAGGTTTCAACGTAAATAATAGTGACAATATAACCCTATGGCTTTAAACACCTTCTCTACTCAAACGCCATCAAAAATGAACCAACCGGCCGGTCTTGCCACTTTGCGCCACAATGGGGCTTGGCTGACGTTCAACAACCCCCAAGCCATCTACAGCACCCACAATCTGGCCGATGTGGTTCCCCTTTTGACCGAAGTTGAATCAAGAGCCAAGCAAGAAAATCGATATGCGCTGGGTATGATCAGCTATGAAGCCTCGGCCGCATTTGATCCGGCCCAAGTCACACATCCGGCCGATGATTTCCCACTCGTCTGGTTTGCCCTATATGATCGGCCCAGCGCAGAGTGGGAGCCTGAATCAAACGATCTTGCTCAGCCTTTTACAGATTGGCACCCCAACATCCCCCCTGTGCTCTATTTTAAAAAGATTGGTCAAATCCATGACCACATCGCTCGTGGAGAAACCTACCAAGTCAATTTCAGCTACCGCCAACGTGCAACCTATTCGGGAGCACCCGAAAGCCTTTTCGCCGCGCTGAACCGTGGGAAAAACGGACAGTATGGGGCGTTACTCAACACCGGCCGATTTGCGGTCTGCTCCGCTTCACCCGAGCTATTTTTTACCTTCAACCCATCCACCCGCGCCCTGCGATCTAAACCGATGAAAGGGACGATTAATCGGGGGAAAACAGCGGCCGAAGATTTAGCCAACAGCCACTGGCTTCAGCAATCAGAGAAAAACCGTGCGGAGAATTTGATGATCGTCGATATGATCCGCAACGATATGAGCAGGGTAGCCACGTTGGGCACGGTGCAGGTCCCCAAGCTGTTTGAGCTGGAAAAATATGCAACGCTGTGGACGATGACCAGTACGGTTGAGGCGGATGTCCGGCCGGAGAAAAATCTGACCGATGTGCTGTCAGCCCTGTTCCCCTGCGCCTCGATTACGGGTGCACCCAAAGTTAGCACCATGCGGATTATCCGAGAGCTAGAATCAACCCCGCGCGGCATCTACTGCGGCTCGATCGGGCTGATTGAGCCCAACGGCAACGCAACGTTTAATGTGGCCATCCGCACGGCCGTAGTTGATCATGAAACCAATCAGGCAATTTACGGGGTCGGGGGCGGGATTGTGTGGGATTCTGAGGCTGAAAGTGAGTGGATCGAAACGCAAACAAAATCAAAGATTCTGTTCCCATCTAACCCAAAGTTGGTGCAAAGCTGATGAGTGAAACGCCTGAATTTATGCTGTTAGAGACTTTGTTGTGGGAGCCTGAGACCGGCTGGTTTTTGCTCGATTATCATGTGCAACGGTTGTTGCGTTCGGCCGAGCAATTGGGCTTTTTGGTGGATGAGGTGTCTGTTAGACATGCCTTGGCTGAATCGGCCGAAGCTGTTTCAAGGCCAACCCGCGGCCGTTTACTGCTTACATCGGCCGGTGAGATTAGGCTACAAACGGCCGAGGCAGGGCCGACGGGGCAACAGATGTTTTTAGCTGTAGCACCAACCCCGATCCAACACGATGATTTGTTCTTGCGCCATAAAACCACACAACGAGCCACTTATAACAAATTCAGGGGTGAACGGCCGGATGCGGATGATGTGATTCTGTGGAACGAACGCAACGAGCTAACAGAGACTTGCATCGGCAACATCTGTTTGCGCTTTGGAGATAGCTGGTTGACTCCTGATTTAAGCAGTGGCCTGCTCTCCGGCACCTACCGGCAATTCTTGCTTGATGCGGGCAAAATCACAGCCAAGGTTTTGCCCTTGCAAGCACTCTTCGATGCGGATGAGGTGGTGTTCATCAACTCGGTCAGGAAGTGGTGCCCGGCCGTTGTGATTGATTAGACTTAGTTCTCAATAAACCTGAATAAGCTGGTTTAGACGGAATCGGTTCTGTATAAACCTGCGATTTCGGTCTTATACAGAAAATATTTCTTGATAAACCAATAAATTAAGGTCTTATACCGAAAAATAGCCCAAAAACGTTCGGCATAAGACCTATTTTCCAGTATTATCCCGAACTGCGTCGGTATAATATATTGTAAGGGTGGCTTATACAGAATTGAAGGGTGCAGGCAGACAAAATCCTTGGTAG
>JAHDEN010000008.1:0-40841 GCA_020628815.1 Chloroflexota bacterium
TGTTGGAGCTATTTGGTTAGTTTCTACTATTTTATTGATTAGCGGTTATTTGCCTGCAACCTACATGACTCTTATTCTGTCATGGGCTTTAATTCCGGCCTTGATCCAATTTTGGTTTGGGGCCGACATTTTATGGCATTATCGCAAAATTTTGTTTTGGGGCATTGTGCCGATGACGCTCTATTTAGCTGTGGCAGATAGCATAGCGATTGCGGCCGGTACTTGGACGATTAGCGAAGAAAAGACATTAGGAATCATGCTGGGGCCGGTTTTGCCCCTAGAAGAATTCACATTTTTCTTGATGACAAATGTATTAGTTGTGTTTGGGGTAACGCTCCTTTTAGCACGCCAAAGCCATGAACGTTCGGCCGATATGCCGGTCTTAAAAGAGTGGGTCGCGATTGAACGGGCAACTGGCTAACAAAATGAAGACCCTGAATTTGTCACAACCTCCATCTGTTTTTGTCAGGATATTTGGCAGTTTTCAGCCACTACAGCTCGTATTGCTGGCTGTTTGGTTTGGGGTGATGACGGCTGTTCCCATCGGGATTTGGACCATAGGTGAGCAAAGCATCCCGATAACAATGCTAGTGGGGACACTGGCCCAGGCCGCCTTGGTGATCGCCATCCTAACAAATGTGTGGGGCTGGCAGCGCACGTGGCTAACTTTTGCTGGGGTTGGGGTGCTGGGCTGGCTGGCGGAATTTATAGGGACAACTACCGGGCTGCCGTTCGGCCGTTACGAATACACAGAACTGCTTTGGCCTCAGATCGGGCATGTGCCACTTTTGGTGCCGGTGGCTTGGTTTATATTGCTGCCATCGTGCTGGCGTTTGGCTGAAATGATTTTGGGTGCCGGTGCTAAAAATTGGCAGCGGGCCGCAGTTGCCGCTTTTGGCATGGTGACGTGGGACCTGCTGCTGGACCCTCAAATGGTGAACTGGGGCTTCTGGATCTGGCAAGATGTTCCTGCTTTTTCATGGTTTGGGATTCCGTTTTTAAACTTTTTTGGCTGGTTTTTGGTGGCGTTTTTGATGGGCTTAATTTTGCGCCCAGCCTCGCTGGTTCAAACCGGCTGGTCGTTGTGGCTGGTGTTTGCCATCAGCTGGTTTTTAGAAACGTTTGGGCTTTTGTTTTTTTGGGGGTTGCCCGGCCCGGCCGTGGCTGGCGGTCTGGTAATGGGGGGCTTGATGATTTGGTCTTTTAGAGCCTATGTAGGAGAAAAGCATGTTTAAACTGACCGTGTTTAATCTTATTTTGTGGACGATTTTGGCGTTTTTCTTTGGTGCATTGCCGTTTGCATGGTGGATCGGCCGTTTGGCCGGTATTGAGATTCGCACCGTTGCAGATGGAAACCCTGGCGCAACCAACGTGTTTCGCGCGGCCGGATTTGGCTGGGGCGTGGCTGCGATTTGTGCCGAGTTTAGCAAAGCGGCTATTCCGGTTGGCTTGGCCTACGTTGTGTTTGGCTGGGACAGCTACAGCATTGTGCCGATCGCTCTGGCGCCGACGCTGGGACATATGTTTAGCCCGTTTTTAGGCTGGAAAGGTGGAAAAGGATTGGCCACGATGCTGGGGGCATGGATCGGTTTAACGCTGTGGGTTATGCCCGTTATTTTACTTGTGCCACTGTCACTGATTCAGCTTGTGCTAAAGCCCAAAGAACCGCTGTGGGCCGTTTTGCCTTCTATTTTGCTAGGCTTTATCTGGCTGCTTGGCTTTGACTGGAACCCCGTATTTGTGGTGGTTTTGTTGTGCCAACTTGGTTTGGTTTTATACACACATCTGCCCATGTCTTCGTCCCGACCAGAGACGCAGGCGACACTACGTTCGTAACCGTAAGGCACTATGCAGATCTACTTTTTTCTGGTTCTTTTTTTCCTGATTATATTTTTAATTACGGCGCTGAGTAATTTTGCGCTCATGGTTCGTTTGCGGCCGCATACAAAAGAAGCGGACCTGTCACGCTTGGCGATTTTGATTCCGGCCCGGAACGAAGCGGCCGTTATCGGCCGAACCGTTCGCCAGCTGCTGTCCCAATCGACCCAAAAATTTGAGCTGATTGTGTTAGACGATGGGTCAATTGATGGAACGGTCGAGGTGGCGTTACAGGCGGCTGACGGAGACTGTCGGTTAAAAATTGTGGAGGGGGATTCGCTACCCGCTGGCTGGTTGGGGAAGAATTGGGCCTGCCATCAACTTTCACGCCGTGTGGCCCCATCTACCCGGTTTTTGCTTTTTGCAGATGCAGACGTAACGTGGGCGGCCGGTAGCTTAAACGGGCTGATGAACCAGTTTGAGCAATCAGACGCAGCACTGCTGTCTGTCTGGCCCACCCAGCAAACGGAGACGTGGGCTGAAAGGCTAGTGGTTCCCCTCATGAAATTTTCGATACTCAGCTATTTGCCATTGGTTGGGGTGCATCATCTGCCATTGTCGGTGTTTGCGGCCGCTAACGGGCAATGTATGCTGTTTAAGCGGCATGTGTATGAACATTCGGGCGGACACGCAACCGCTCGCAATCAAATTATCGAAGATGTTTTTCTAGCGCGTGTGACCAAGATGTTTGGCTTTAAGCTGCGGCTGGTGGATGGGGGCAGGCAAATCGGCTGTCGCATGTACACCGGCTGGCCAGAAATCCAAAATGGGTTTGGAAAAAATATTTTAGCCGGTCACGGTAACAGCGTCTCGTTTCTGTTGTTTTCAACCGTTTTTCATTGGATGGTTTTCGCCGCTCCGTTTATTTGGCTGGCATTTACCGGCACCACGCTGGCGCTGGGATTGGTTTTGCTTACCTTGACTCTGCGCGTAGTCACCGATCTGTTTGTGGGTGTTCGGCCGGGTCTGGCTGTGATTCAAGCCCTGCTGATGCCGATTTCGGTGGTGTTGATGACGCTGGTTGCTTTTAGGGCGCTAAGTTGGCACTGGGGGACAGGGCCAGAGTGGAAAGGGAGGCGATTGCAGATTTCAGATTGACGATTAATCGTTAATCAAAAATCTTAAATCGAAAATAAACTATGAGCGACTATGACACGATTATCATCGGAGCCGGGATTGGGGGAATGAGTACCGCAATCCGCTTGGCAGCGGCCGGTCAAAAGGTGCTGCTGCTTGAAAAAAACAACTCTGTTGGCGGGAAAATGGGGCAGTTGCGGGAAGATGGTTTTAGATGGGACCTTGGGCCAAGCGTGATTACGATGCGCCATGTGTTTGAAGAGCTGTTTGAATCGGCCGGTCGAAATTTAGAAGATTATTTGGACCTGCAGCCTATAGAGCCGTTGACCCGCTACTTTTATCAAGATGGGACTGTGCTAGACATTAGCCAAAATCTGCCCAAAACGCTTGAACAGATCAGGATGATAGGCGGCACAAAAGATGAAGAGGGGTATTTGGCCTATCTAGCATATGCGGCCCGCATTCACCGCATCACCGGCCCGGTTTTTATCTATGACCGGCCGCCTACCCCTGCCAGCTTTTTGCGCGTGCCTGTGTGGGAAATGCCACAGGTTGATCCGTTTAGGACGATGCAGGGTGCGATCAAATCATTTGTGAAAGCGCCTCATTTGCGCCAGCTTTTGGGCCGATTTGCGACTTACGTGGGGGCCAGCCCCTATTTAGCCCCTGCAACACTGAATGTGATTGCGCATGTGGAGCTAAACGGCGGAGTGTGGTACCCGGCCGGGGGTATTTACAAGATCGCTGAAGCATATCAGCGGCTGTGCCATGAGTTGGGTGTTGAGATTCGGACCGAGCAAATGGTTGAAGAAATTTTGGTGAGCAGTAGCGGGCAAGTGCAGGGTGTACGGGTAAACGGAGAAGCGATCATGGCGCAACACGTTGTAGCCAATGTTGATGTGGCTACGGTCTACGACAAGCTGTTGCCCCGCACGGCCGCCGTCCAACAAAAAAGTGAGAAACTGCAAGCGGCCGAACCGTCGTGTTCAGGGTTTGTATTGTTGTTGGGCGTTGATGTGGGGGATCAGCAGGCTGGTCCCCTACGGGAAATGGTTCACCACAATATATTTTTTAGCCAAGATTATGAGCGGGAGTTTGAGCAAATATTTGGTGAGGGTGTCATGCCGGATGACCCGACAATTTACGTAGCTGTGACACAAAAAGCTGAACCGGAACATGCTCCAGACAATCATGAAAATTGGTTTGTGTTGGTGAACGCACCGGCTCTGGATGCTAGCAAATGGGATTGGGACGCAAAAGCGGCCGACTATCGTGACCTAATCATTAAAAAGCTAAAGGGGCACGGGGTAGATTTAGACGGCCGGATTGTGGTTGAAAAGATGCTGACGCCGGCCGATATTCAAGAGATGACCGGGGCGCATCGGGGTGCCTTGTATGGCACAAGCTCGAATGATAAATGGGCAGCGTTTAGACGGCCGCACAACAAATGCGCGGAGGTTGAGGGGCTTTACTTTTGTGGGGGGACAACCCATCCCGGTGGAGGGGTGCCGATGGTGACGCTGTCGGGCAAAGTTGCGGCCGAAATGATCCTTGGGAATTGACGATTTAAGATTTTGGATTGAGGTGCATAGGCTGGCGTATGAACGGCCTTTAGCCATGTAGGGGTCGAAGGGGGGATCATTGCTATCAACTTAAGCCATTTTTCCAAGGGCTCAAGCCCTCGTTTAAGACAAGAAACCTGATCAATCAGGTTAAAAGGGCTGCGAGAGCCCGATTTATCGGGCTTCCTATCTTAGCCGCAGGATTGATCCTGCGAGATTGGGCAGGTTTTTGGCTCCTATTCGCTGTCGTCCGCTTCTGGCTTATGCGCCCAGATGACGTAGAGTGGATCTTCGGCCGCTGATGCCCCCGTTTCCGTATTTTTGATTCGGGCGGCCGCTTCACCCCATTCGGCCGATTGTTGGAAATAAGTAACCACCAACTGCACATGCTGTGCATCGTCTGTGACTTGCCACACGGCGGTCGCTTTTTGCGGAAAACAGCGGTTCGAGAAAGAGACAATAAAGACCCCGCCTGGCTTGAGAACCCGATAGACCTCTGCAAAAACCTCCAGCGGTTGGGTGAGATATTGGACCGAAACGGCACAGACGGCCGCGTCAAACTCCCCATCTGCAAAAGGCAACTTTGGGTTTTGATTGAGATTGTGAACCCACACATCCCCATCGCTAATGGCCGGATTATTAACCATTTCGTCCGCATTCATCCCCAAGCCAACCACCCGTTTGGGTGTTAAATGGGCCATGGGAATGTGTGATCGCCAGCTTGACATGAGATCGAGAATCGCGCCGTCTTTGGGTAGTGTGTCGGCGTAGCAGCTGGCTAGGGTTTCGATTGCGGGATCATCAAGATGCACCACCATGCGTGGTGTTTGGTAAAAGTTTGCGTCGTCACTATCGTCGTCGCGAATAAAATAATCTGCTGGAAAAACGTCTGTTGTCTTCATAAACGAAATTGCGGGGACAAGTGTCAAATGATCGTTTGAGTCCCGTAAACCCGCATCAAAATTCTAAGCGATAATCAGTTGAGCCGATGGTTATGACATCTCCGGCCGTGATGACGGCTGGGCGTTCAATTTCAGCTCCGTTAAGCAATGTGCCATTGCTGCTGTTTAAATCTTCTAGCCACCATTGGTTGCCCCGACGGGCGATTAGAGCGTGTTTGCCCGATGCAAACTCGTCTGACACAACAATAGCGTTGGTGGCACCCCGGCCGATGCCGGTCACCGGCCGTAGCGGATGGCGGCTACCAAGTTCATGAGTTGCTTCTTCTGTGTTGATGATAACCAGCGACGCACGCTGATCGGCCACATTTTCGAGCAAGGCGGACGTGGCGCGTAAATCTCGCCACATAAACCAGCCGAGCATTCCGGCAAACGCCAGAAGGGCAAGTGCGCTGACGATGCGAAAGGAAAAAAGAAGAAGTTCCATAATTTGAGCGAGGGAGCATGTTACCAATCAAAGATTGGTCTGTTAGCGAAGCGCCACGTTACCGTCTGCGCCAACGTTGAGTTGGGTTGATTTGAGGACCGGTATCGTCAGGGGCGTCTTTCCCACCGTCGACTCCTTCTCCATACACAAGCGAAACTTCTGCTAGCTGAATTACATCTCCCGGCCGTAAACCACATTCATCCACCCGTTCGCCGTTAACAACTACACCGGCCCGGCTACCCATATCAAACAGGCTAAATTGGTTAAAGCGCCAGCGGATTTGGGCGTGGACCCGGCTTACGGTCGATGATTCGATCACGATCTCATTATCCGGCCGACGGCCGATGTGCATCGTGAGCTGATCCAGGTCGATATGTTGTTTCCCATCCACAATTACCCATGCTTGGCGATTGCGAGCCATGTCACGCATCTGCTCTTCAACCGCTTTGCGGCTGTGGGCGCGGGTGTGGCTGTCTTCCCGGTTTGGGTCAATTTCTGATCGGATGAGGAGCCTTCCCTCACGAATAATTTCATCTGACACCAAAGAGACTTCAGGTGGAACGGTGAGAACCACCCCCACCTCGGTAGCTAATTCTGGCAGCCATTTACCAAGCCGTACCGATAAATCGGGCTCTGTGTCTAAGATGTGATCCATATCGGCCGGGTGCAGATGCACCTCGTAGAAATTTGTGTGTTGGGCTTTCCCCTCGTCCACTAATTTTTCAAACGTTTGGGCCAGATGGGTTGCAATCGCCCCGCCCCCCAAGCGTTCGCCAGAGATGCGATCAAAAAATCCTTCTATCAGCCGTTTTGCGGCCGATTCTACTTGTGAAAATCGTTCGTCGTTACTCATGTGTTTTATCCGGTAAGATTTTACCGTTTTGGTTGGTCTACACCAGTTCAAGCGGAAAATAGTTGGTGTTAAAGTTTATTATAAACCCTTCGGTTGCTTAGGGTAAAAACTGCTATACTCCCGCTTACCTGCTTGCAAATAAATTCTTTGGGGCCGGTCAATTTTTTACATCTGACCGGTCTTCAATAACTGGAGGACTGATGGCTGATTACACAAACATCCGCTTAACAGAATTATCTTCATCTGCTGGTTGAGCGGCAAAGTTAGCTCCGGGTGAGCTATCCCAAGTTATTCAACCAATTCGAGATACATTTAATCCGGCCGACTTTCCCCAGCTTTTGGTGGGATTAGAAGTTGCCGACGATGCAGGGGTCTACCAACTCAACGATCAGCAGGCGATCATCAACACAACCGACTTTTTCCCGCCAGTTGTTGACGATCCATATGATTTTGGGGCTATTGCGGCTGCCAATGCACTGTCAGACGTGTACGCCATGGGTGGCAAAGTTTTGTTTGCCATGAACCTCGTGGCGTTCCCGGCCGATTTGGATACCGACATTCTTAAAGAGATTTTGCGAGGTGGTGCAGAAAAAGTTGCCGAAGCTGGCGGCGTGATTCTGGGCGGTCATAGTGTGGCGGACAACGAACCGAAGTACGGCTTGGCGGTAACCGGAATCATCGAACCAGAACGTGTGAAACGGAAAGGGGGTGCCCGGCCGGGCGATGTGTTGGTTTTGACCAAACCGCTGGGTGTGGGTGTGATTACAACTGCGCTTAAACGGGGCAAAACAGAACAGGCTGACGTTGATCTCGCCGTTGAAGCGATGAAAACGTTGAACAAAGCGGGTGCTGAAGCGGCCCAAGCGGCCGATGCCCAAGCGATGACCGACATTACCGGATTTGGTATTTTGGGTCACGGCTTCGAGATGGCGCGGGCCGGAAATGTGACGTTCAGGCTCAAGATGGCCGATCTGCCACTGCACAACGGAACGGTACGGTATGCCGAAATGGGAACCATCCCTGGCGGAACCGGCCGGAATGCGGCCCACTTTGGTGAGCATGTAGAATTTGGCCCAGACGTGTCTGAGCTGATGCAGAAAATTCTGTGGACACCGGAAACCTCAGGCGGCTTGTTGGCCGCCATCCCACCCGAAAACGTGGCCAGTTTTATAGACCAGATGCCCAGTGGAACGGTAGTTGGTGTGGTTGAAGCGGGTGGGCCAAAGATCATTGTTGAGTAAAGGGCGCAGGATGCAGGATGTAGGATGTAAGTGGTATGGGAGAACGTCTCTTTTATCCTTCATCCTTTTGTCTTTCTCCTTGCTGCTGGTCGCTTGCGCTGCGCCTGAACCGACCGCGGTTTCGCAGGTGGCGCCCACTAGCACCGTTGCGGTGCTGGCCCCGGCCGATACAGCCACCCCGTTCCCCACACAGGGTCCACCGGCCACGCTCACACCGATCCCTACGATCACCCCATCCCCGACAAATACGCCGACCCCAACCCCCACATTTACACCCACTCCGTCACCCACACCGACCAAAACGGCGTGTGATCAACGCATCCCGCCCCAAGATGATTTGCTAGTGATTGTGAGCCAAGAGTTTGGGTTGAGTCGGGCTTATGAACCGGCCGACCTGGTGCCGATCGGGCCCCATTTTAGTCGAGATATTACGCTGGGTTACCCGACAATGGTGCGCGAAGATGTCCTTGATCCGTTGGTGAATATGGTGAACACTATGCTGGATGCGGGGCTAGAGCCATACATTATTTCTGGGTATCGCAGTTATGCGACACAAGATGCGACCTATAACAAATGGCTCAATTTAGAGCCAGATCGAGCTGATATTTTGAGCGCCCGGCCGGGACACAGCGAGCATCAGTTAGGGACGACGGTTGATTTTGGTTCATACCGGCTGCACGATTACATCGACGATAGTTTTGATGAAAAGCTCCAGTTTCACACCTATTTTTATAAAACACCAGAAGGGGAGTGGCTACAAAATAACGCCCATCTGTACGGATTTACGCTCAGCTACCCGCGCAGTGCGCAAGAGGTAACCGGCTTTTACTACGAGCCGTGGCATTTCCGCTATGTGGGTGTGGGGAATGCAACTGCGCTGCTTGAAGGGGGAACCTCGCTGACTGAATATTTGCTCAATCAAGACCCGGAGCCATGTTTAAATTAAGGATAAAGGGGAAAGGAAAAAGGATAAAATGGAATGCAGGCGCAACTTTTATCCTTTTTCCCTTATCCTTCATCCTTTTTTTGATGGGTTGTGCTCAGCCCGAGCCGGTTCAAGTCGTTGTTGAGACCCCTTCGGCCGTGCCTCAAACGCTCGCGCCAACCAGCACACCTGCCGCCACGGCTACAGCGGTTGCCACTTTGGGGTCGCCCAGCACGCCCACGCCTTTACCGACGAGCACGGTTTCAAATTCTGAATCGGCAATTGACAACGGGCAATTGACAATTGAGCCGCCGACGCCAACTGTTACACAACCGGCCACAGCAATGCCTGATCCAAACTATTCGATCCAAATTGCGGCCGTGGGTGACATTATGCTCGACCGACGTTTGGGGGCACGAATTGCGGATGGGGATGTTGGGTATCCGTTTGAGCTGATGCGGCCGTGGCTGGAACCGGCCGATATTACAGTTGGAAACTTTGAGTCTGCCTTGGGGGATCGGCCGGATGTTTACACGGCCGCAGAAGGCAAATCCTATCCCTTTTTGTCCCCTCCTGAAGCCGCTAGAGCCTTGGCTGCTTCAGGCTTTGACGTTGTTTCACTGGCCAACAACCATGCGCTCGATTATGGGATAGAAGCTGTGCGTGACGGGGTTCGTTTGCTTGAGGCTCAAGGGATTACGACGGTTGGTGTGGGAGAGAACGCCAATGAGGCTCGTGCACCACAAATCGTTGAAATTGATGGGGTTAAGCTGGCGTTTTTGGCCTATATCGATGTGCTGTCTGAAGATCAAGGGTACGACATGACGGCGTGGGAAGCGACTGACGCTCGGCCGGGTGTGGCCTGGGGACGGCCGGAAATCGTCACGGCCGATGTGCAAGCCATCTTGCCAGACGTTGACCATGTGATAGTGTTGCTGCACTTTGGCATTGAGTACTTACGGCCGATTACGCCGGAACAACAAACGCTCGCCCGTGCGGCCGTGGATGCGGGTGCTGATCTTGTGATTGGCCATCATGCTCATGTGTTGCAAAAGGTGGAAGAATACAACGGTGGCTTGATCGCTTATGGGCTGGGGAACTTTGCGTTTGATATTGACGGGGACCCGAGCACGATGGTGCTGCAGGCGTGGCTGACCAAAGATGGTGTGGAGCGTTTTGAGCTGATTCCGGCCGTGATTGAGCCGGGCGGTCGGCCAAGGCCTGCCACGGCCGAAGAAAGCCGTGAGATTTTGGGGCAGATCGGCCGTTAGGTAGGGAAAATCACCAATATCGTCTGCATCAGCGTCATCCCGACCGACCACCCGATTACCATTGGCCAGAAATGCTTTTTGCGCTCGGGGAAAAGATAGCGGCCGAGCAAGTAAAAAACTACGATGCCGATGCCGATTTGGCTAATCACTACAATAAAAAATTGGGAATCAAACATTTCTGTTTTTAGAGACGACCTGCAATGCCGTTTGAATTTGGGCCGCTATGCCTGGATTTGGTTTGGGTAAAGCCGCAAGTCGTTCTAGCTCGGCGTTAATCGGCCGGAAATCGTTTGACTCAGCCGCTTCTGCAAGCATGATCCAGCTTTGCGCCCCGATACTTTCATCATCAGGTTTAAGCTCTACGCATTTACGCCATGCTTCGATTGCAGCAAGATTGTTGCTATCAGTCAGCATATGGGCGCCATAGATCCAATAGCTGTTGACTAAGGTCTCAGTTGAAGCTTTATTGGAAATCGCGAAGTCTAAAATGAACGCTGCAGCAGCGAGACCGTCTTGCCGGAATGCTTCGGTCATTTCAATGCCATCCTCATCCCATCCTGGCTAGGTCATGCTGGCCAAATCATATCCGAGCCCCAATACCCGATCGCCAAACTCTTTAGCAAATTTACCGCCACTGTTGTGATTTTCAATAGCAGTGGCCAGCAGATGTTTGGTTAAAACGACATAGGTGGCTAGATCTTTCTTCTCCCAATAAAACGTTTTGCGCACATTTTGACCAACTTGAGCAAACTCTGCTGGAGTTATGTTTTTGTGATCAAGAATCATTTTTGTACCTCCAAAAAGCGGTAGCTAAACCTAAAAGCAAAATCAATATGGCCATGAGTGAGACTCGCAGCCCGGTTTGGAAGCTTTCGGGTTGGAAAGAAAGTGAAACGTCATGCTCTCCGGCCGGAATGTCGATCGAACGGAGCACCTCTTCAAATTCATTTATTTCAACAGACACCCCATTTAGCGTGGCGTGCCAGCCGGGGTAGATGGCGTCGGTCAAGATTAGCTTTGCGGCCGAATCTGAGTTGGTACGTAGGGTAAGACCTTCGGCCGAATAAGCATTAATTTTAACATCACCGAGCGGAGTTGTAATATTGCCCAAGCTCTCAGCCTCAGCGGGAATTAAAAACGCACGCGGCCAAACATCCAGATTTTCGTATATTTTGACATCCCCCGAGTGGATCAGCTGATATTGCCCCGGTACAACTGACTGGAACCAGGCTTCTGCCTCGTTCACAAGTGAGATTGCGGTAACCTCGGCCGGTTGGTCGGCCGCCGTTATTTCTAGCGTTTGCAACACCGTTGGCTCTGGCAGGATGGCGGTCCACAGGCCGGGTGTTTCGGCCGATTCGATCAGCTCAAACATGCCACCATCAGCTTGCACATGGCTGAGCGGTTGCTCTGAGAGAACTTGGACGCTGTCCGCTGTGAAATCGGGCAAGTAACCGACCGCCGAGATCTCGTTAGGCTGGAGCTGTGCGACATGTTGCCGATCAAAAAAAACATCGTTGACCCATACGTCCCCAACTTTGTCGGTGATGACGTAGCGTACGTTAAAGCGGTCGAGCCATTCTGCGGCCGGAATCGCCTCGAGATGCTCGCGCAGGCGGCCGTCGGTTGTCACTTGGGCGTCTGGCAAGATGGTGCCAGCCATCAGGTCGCTGTAGCTCTTGAGGGGTAAAATCCCCCCGTCAAAGCCATCGAGCGAGGCGAGGCCGTAGACCATGGGGAAATTTGGTGAGACGATTTCTTTGAGCTTGATGCTGATCGTGTAGTCGTAAAGCGCCTGTTCATCCAGAATCCCATCGTAAATCGTGTTGATTTCAGCCTGATCCCCAGGATCAAAGAAGATCTCGGACAAGCTCAAAAAACGATCAGGGACTATTTGCTGCTGGGCATCTGCTTGCAGTCGCAACCCGGCCGGGCGCAGGTCTGTATACGCCTCTGGGGTTGTTAGCCGATTGTAGGGTAAGCTGCGGGATGAGATGAAAAGTGACCCGATGGCCAGAATAAGGATCAGCCATTTCGGGATGATCTGATTTCTGTTGCCGCTAACGTGTCTTTCGTGCACCCACATCCAGATGATGACAAAAAGGATTAGCTCGGCCGTAATCAAAATGAGCGATAGGCCATTAAAAAATTCAAGCGATGTTTCGGGTCCAATAGGAACCCATTGTTTCAAGAAAACCGAAATGGGATTCCAGAGAAGCAGCAGGACAAATGCACCCAATCCCCAAAGCATGTTCTGTCGCCGGCCACGGCCGATGCGATCTAGCCCGATGCCAGCTAGCAATGAAACGCCCAGGGTGTACAGCAGGAGCCAGCGCGCCGGAACACGGAAGAGATCAAGTCCTGGCAGGCGGGAGTAATACCAGCTAATAAAGTTAAACCGGCCGAGTGCCAGAAACAGCCCTGCGACAGTTAAAATCAATGGGATGAGAATCAGGTTGTTTTGCGGTTTACGCCAGCCATCTTGCCAGCTTAAAACGATGAGCCAGATTGAGAGAAAAAGGGCGCTGATCGGGATAAATGCGACATATTCGGTAAATCCAGCTTGCCCAACTGTTGGGAGCAGGCTTTGTGAGGCGATAAGCGGATGCCACGAAAATGAAAGTACTTCGGCCGTGGTGAGCCCCCCTTGACGGCTTGATAGGTGAGTCAGTTCGAGCGTGGGGAGCAGCTGTACGGCGGATAGAAATAGGGCAAATATCGCGCCGAGGGTGAGTGTAGCGAATGGGAATAAGCCCCCACCTAACCTCCCCCGAGGGGAGAGGGATAAGTTGTCTTCTGTTTGACCTTGTAAACCCGCTTGCGCTAGAAGCCACAGGCCACAGGCCACGCCTGAAAGAAAAACGGTTTGGGTGTGTCCGGCCAGAATTTGTAGGGCAAACAAAATCGCAATGGCACAGACTTGCCGTAGGGGGCGACGCCACCGGAGACCAGATTCGCCCTTCGGAAGCGAGGTTGAACCGGTGGCGTCGACCCCTACCGGGGTTGTGATAATTAGTAAAAGCCACGGCAGCCACGCCATCCCTTGGAGCTGATTTACGTGCTCAACCTGGGCGGTAACATAGCCGCCTAACGTAAACAAGATGGCGGTGAACAAGGTGGCCGGTAGAGAAAGTTTGAGCCGGTCGGCCGCGAGCCGATACATCCCCCAAGAAGCGATGATGAGATGGCCAACGATAGAGACTTTAACCGCCTGAGGGGGATCTAAAAGGAGCCAAACGGGCCAGTTAAGCGGGTAGAAGAAGCCAACTTGGCTGTTGGCAATGAACGGGGCACCCATGAAAATATGGGGGTTCCAAAGAGGGATCTGGCCCGCTCGCAAGCTGTCGGCCGCGATTTGCCAGTAGGGGTAAAAATATAAAAATGTGTCTCCCCGAGCTAAGATCAGGTCGCTAAACACCATCTTGTTAAAAAAGAGGATGACGAGCAGAACGAGAGAAACATATGGGGCGAAAGCCTTTAATTTGCTGTTTTGAATCAGGTCCATAAACGGTTCAGGCTGACTTTTAACAGACGAGCTATTCATCGTCAAGGACGGAAGACCGACGGGTGCTGACCGCTTACATTTTGCTATTTTTTGACTGGCGTAGCTTTTAGTGGGAGCTTGATGGTAAAAATCGCACCAGCCCCATCGGGTGAAACGACATTGACACTGCCACCGTGTAGTTCTGCAATTTGCTGCACAATCGACAAGCCTAAGCCGGAGCCGCCGCTGTTCCGATTGCGTGAGCGATCTCCACGATAAAATCGTTCGAAGAGCTTTTCAATTTCTGCAGGCTGTATGCCTGATCCGGTGTCGATGATTGATAGTTTGGCGTTGCCGCTGTCTTCTACCGCTGTGACGCGTACCCGACCCCCTTGGGGCGTGTAGTGCAATGCGTTTTCGAGCAGGTTGCGAATCGCTTGCTGTAGTTTGTCGGCGTCAGCAAATACGATCAACGGCCGAGCCGAATCATCAAAGACCAGCGTAATATCGTTGGATTCTGCCAAGGCGGTGTAGCGGGTCACGATGGTGCCGAGCAGTTGGCGAATATCGACCGGTTGTTTGACGATGGGGAGCTCGCCTGAATCTGCCAATGAAAGGATGCGCAGATCGTCGATCATGCGTGATAAGCGGCCGACTTCGTCATGCAGTTCGCCCAGCTCCTCTTCAGATGGCTCAAGAATGCCGTCTAACATCGCTTCGATGTTGGAGCGCATGACGGTGAGCGGGGTGCGTAGTTCATGGGCGACATCTGCCACCATCTGTTTGCGCATTTGATCCTGTTTTTCGATCTCTTCCGCCATTTCATTGAAGGCGGTTGCCACACGACCCAGCTCGTTCCCAGAACGGACCTTGATCCGTACCGAGTGATCTCCTTGTGAGATCGCGTTCGACGCTTTGCGGATTTGAACCAGCGGCCGGGTAATTTGCCAGAAAACAACGGTCCCAAAAATCAAAATGAAGAGCGTCACAAACACAAAGGCGGTGCTCATTTCCCCACGTACAGCATCATAAAAATATTGTCGCCCTAGATAATACCGGGTTTGGGTGGGGAGCGTTTCGATCTGTGTCACCACATTTTCTACAATCGCATCTAGCTCAGCCTCGTCTATCGGGACAGATTCATCGTCAGGTCCCAAATCGATATCGATTTTTAGCGAAAAGTTGCTGTCTGGTTCAAGCTCTACAGAAGACGGGAGCGGAGGGCTTGGTGGGGGGATCGGCTCTATCTCTACAACTTCAATTTCAGTTTGCTGGCTAATGGGGGTGTTATCAACCGCAGATATGTCACGCCACGCGATGCTGTCTAACATGCCTAAAATGACCGACAAAAGGATCAGAAGCATGACGGCATAAACGCCAACCATACGGAACCAAAGGCTCTGCCAAATCGTGACAATACTGCGGAACAGAAATCTAAACAGCTTGCCCAGTTTTAAGCGCTTGAAGAAGAAGTCTCCCATTTTGCGCATCCGTGGAAAGCGGGCCGGCCGGGAATTGCGGCGTACCTTTCTGGCTTTGAACCGCTGTCTGATTTTTGAACCGAATTTAGGGCGCCAGCGACCAAAAAATCGGGAGCGTTGTTTTGGAATAGAGTCTTTGTCTATCTGCATGATTTATAAATCAACGCTGTCGAGCCGATACCCGACACCATAAACTGTATCTATCACTGGCAAGTCGCCAATGGCGGTTTTTATCTTTTTGCGCAGATTTTTGATGTGTTGGTCGATGGTGCGTTCAAAGCCCTCAAATGCGATCCCTTGGGTCGCATCTAACAGCTGCAAGCGGCTAAGCACCCGCCCTTTATGGGCCGCTAATGCGGCTAAAATATCAAATTCTGATTGGGTCAGGCTGAGCTGATGGTCGCCCAGCCAAACCCGATAACCGGCCAAATCAACTAAAAGCGCACCGGCACGCAAGGTGTCGTTTTGGCTGGATGAGTGTTGAGCGCGACGTAGCACTGCCCGAATGCGTGCCACAACTTCGCGGGGGGAAAACGGCTTGGTTATGTAATCATCCGCCCCTAATTCAAGACCGATTAAGCGGTCTGTCTCTTCTATGCGGGCGGTCAGCATGATGATTGGAACATCGTGCAGTTTGCGCATGTCACGGCAAATATCAAGGCCGTCCATTTGGGGCAGATTTAGATCGAGTAGAACGAGGGTTGGCTTTTCTTTTTGGAACGCAGGGATCGCCTGCTTGCCATCAGATACGGCCGTGACTTCAAACCCAGCGCGCTCTAAATAGAGGCGTAGGGTTCGTACAATTCTGGCCTCATCTTCAACGATTAGTATTTTTTCGGGCATGGTATTCAGTATACCGTTAGTTTAAATTTTTGGGATGGGTTGAGAATGTTTGAGATTATCCTTCCCATCCCGGCTAACAGAGTAAAACGAACTTTGTTTTAAGATTTGTTTGGATCGCGGCCAAAAGTCATGAGCGCCATCACAAAAATCGCAAAAACGCCAAGGCTACCCATCAGCACAGAGATGAAACCGACATTGACCCGGCCGGATGGCTGACTTATCTCTTGGTCATTTTTGATGATAAGGGCTGGTGACTCAGGCACGACCGGGGCGTCTGGAATCGAGATCGTAATTTCCCGCTCTAGCTCATTTACAAGTTCATTTATTTCAACTTCTAGCTCTTGTAAACCGGCTGCTTCATCAAGATCAAATTCAAAGTCACCGTGAAACTGTATGGCTGGCTGATTGGATTCTGCCAGCGACGTGCCAATAAATACCCCGAGCCCGATCAATAAGAATGGAAGCACAAACCGTCTCAGTCCCTTTTTGTTTTTCATAATCATTTCCTTTAATCACTTTAACTCACATTACAAAGCCAATGTCTCGCTTCAGTTTTGATGGTATGGCACGATTGTGTAGAGAATGTGTAGACGATTTCTAGAGAGGATGTAGGGAAGTGACGGGGTGGCGGTAGAGGGTAAACGAGTTAGATGATCGATTTTCGGTCGCTATTTTTTCTTCTTGATTTGTCAGCAAGCTCCAACGTTGCTGTGTTAAAAATATGAAGTTAGCTCTTGGCTTTTGGCATGAACTTACCAGCTAAAAGCCAAGAGTTAAAGGATAAAAACAATTAAGCGGCCGCGATAATCGAGATCTCAATCAAAATGTCGGGGTGAGCCATGTTGGCTTCAACACAGGCACGCACAGGAGCACGTCCATCAGGCACCCATTCTTCCCAAACCGGGTTCATCAAATTGAAGTGTGAGCCGATGTCTTTGAGGTAGATGACGGCCGAAATTAGATTTTCTTTGCTGGTGCCAGCCTCTGCTAGCAATCCATCAATTTTGCCCAGCGTGGTGCGGGCCTGTTCTTGAATATCTGCGCTAAAATCGGTGGGAACCTGACCGGCCAAGTAGACCGTTCCATTATGTTTCACAATTTGGCTCATGCGAGCGTTTGTTTTTTGTCTTTCAATTGACATATTTTACTCCTTTCAAGTTTTCAGTTGTTAGTGATCAGTTTGTTTACAGAGCAACTAAAAACGTTTACTGATTACTGGCCACTGATTAATGCTGTCACACAAATTTAAATCTGCCAAGCTCTCCTACGGATGGATAATTGTTGCTGTTAGCGCCATGATTGTTTTTGCCGCAAGCTCAATCTTGACAGGGTGGCTGTTTGATATGAGCGGGAGTTATGGGACGGCCGTATGGTTGGTGATTTGGGTGGTGCTGATCTCAACGGCGGTGTTGGCTGGAGCTTCAAAATTTGCCACCTTTTAAAGGTGGATGGCTTAACTTATGAAAGGGGCATCTCGTAACAAAATGCCCATCCTAAGGTCAAAATAAGGATCAAGTGTCCTATATAGGACGTTTTTTAAACTTAAGAAAACTCTTGTTTATCCCCATAAAAACGGCCGAAAAACGATTTTGCGTTATTGAAAAATAACGGTTTAAGACTGAAAAATAACGTTTAGAAAATCTAATGTAACGGTCCATCCTTACTATATCTGGAATTGTTTTGTTCATTTTTGAACGAGATTGATAAGAACAGTACTGAGCAAAATGGGTTTGCCAGTAACCGCCGCATCTCGGGTGGGGACCCGACCTAGAAGATTTTGGACGATCTTCTAGGTCAAGAGACTTATGCAACGATACTCTTCCATCGCGTCGGAACGCTTTGGCTTCTATCTTTTGATAGGATGTCTGGGCATTCTGCTCCTTAGCTTTGCCAGCTGTTCGCCAACTTCTAACCAACCGGTTATGGAGGTAAAGGCAGCGGTACAACCACAAGCATTTGTAGCTGACACATCTTTGAGTGTGGCTTTAGGTGGTGGTTTGGTTGAGCCAACGGATGTTTTATGCCCGGCAGGTTTTACTCGTATTGGCGGTCCTTATCATTCCTCGGTCAAAAAGAATAGGGAAGTCTTTCATAACATCCTGACCCCGGCCGATGGCGAACTATTAGTCACCGGCTGGGCGATGGAGGGGCGTCCCGATTTGGGATGTACAGCTCCAGGGGGGACACCCGTAGAGCCAACCTATAAATGCAACAAGAAACAAAAACAAGAATCTTTTGTTCTTAACTTGATCAACGAAGAAACCAGTGAGGCCAATCTTCTAGGAATCTATCACGATCAGCGAGACCCGTTACGTGAAAATTATTGGTTTCCGATCGATGATATGTCTAGTGGAATTGAACTAGGCTCTTACTGGATTCAAGTTTCACACCTCTACAAAATTCGGAATGCGGTCTCTTACAAGATCGCAGCCTGTTTCCGTGAGAGTGTTCCAACACCTACTGCGACTAGCACCCCCACATCGACCCCGACCAATACGCCCACTGCGACACCGACAAATACCGCAACACCAACACCAACCGCAACAAATACACCGACATCAACGCCCACGCAGACTTCTACCGCAACGGCGACCGCTACTGCGACACCGACAGCAACCCCTACGGCAACTGCAACTGAGGATACGAGTTCTGGCCCAACAGGGGGGGGACCAACGGGGCCGAGCGATCCGGTTGATCTTGAAGTAGATTTGACTTTAGGGCCAAATAATGTGGCTTTAGAGCAGCGTCTTGTGTATACCGTGCGGGCGGTTAATCATGCAAGCCCTCCATCTACGTTGAACGTTTATGTGCCTGCAACCAATGCACGGGTCCGCATTAATTTAAATATTGTTGATTCATCTGGTTGGCCGGCCGGCTCTGCACCGCTCGATAATGTTAGGTTTGTGAATACCCATCCTAGCTGGAGCTGTATGCTGTTACCCGGTGCGGTTGCTCAGTGTGATTTGCGCAGCGGGGCTTCAATGCCCCCCAATGGGATGTTTGCAGCGGTGACAGACATCCATGTGCGTGTCCCCGGCCGATATTATGGCTCAGTGATCGCGGGTCGTGCGGAGATCTCTACATCAATGCTAGATGTGGTGGGTTTCAATAATTTTAAAAATCCAGATGGCTCCAAGGTTCCGGCCGCTGATCCGCTTAAAGTCGAAGTTGAAAAAGCTTGGGTTTATACAGGTCTTGAGCTCCCTCTTATTCAGCCGATGACTCACGCTCGATTCAACAATGTGTTGGATTTGCCACTGGCTTTGAACGGCAGCAAACTGACCCAATTTGATTTCGATTCGGGGAAATTGATTCCTAATCCATTACAGGTGCCAATCGAGGTGGGATTTGGTGCCCACTTTGGAACGGCCGATCAGCACAACCCGGTCTATTCAATTTTGATTGCCAAATATTGTCATACAACCCCATGGTCCGCTATTGATGTAGGCTCTTGCGGGAAAACAAACGCAACCTCTCCCAAACCCAATCCATACCCATATCCATATACAACTCCCGGTTTAGACGACTCGATGCTGGCTGATGATCATTTTATGAAGGGATTAATTCAGTTGCGCCAGTACCAAGTCGATTCGGTTAATCGTGTTCAACTTGAGCCTTCTACGGGCAATTTAATTGCGCAAGAGCTGATTTTCCCAACAGGTGGAGCATCAGCCCCTTTCCTCATCCCCTTAGGTGATTCTGCGGCCGGTGAGCAGGGGCGTTACATCACCGCCCATTCTGATGCTTGCGATCACTTTAGCCTTATTGTTCCCGGCGGCTGTGTCGACTTGCGACCGGATTATGACCCTGTGACAACACCCGGCCGCTACATGTGGTCTGATGCTGAGTTTATGGGAATGATCATGATGACCTCTGGAGGGAGCACCTTGTCATGTGCTTCTAACCCTAGCCTAAGCGGAGCCTGTGTTGAGTATTTAGCAGCCCAACCGGCGCTGTATGAAATTCAAGGCAGTTTGGCTGGGAATGTTGTGTTTCATGATGAAGTTCGATTGCGATCTGAAGGGGCAACCGGATTTGTGAAAACACTACCTATTGATGAAATTGATTTTTCAAGCGTTGTGCAATTGATTGCACCATTTGTAGAGCCGAACAATTAACCACAAATATTTATCGGCTTGTTTGAAAAAAACGAACGAAGAAAGTGAAGATAGAACTTATGCGAATAAAATTTAACAAAAGCACCCTCTCCGCAATCGGTATCGCTACATTTCTCGCCATTTTTAGCGGGATTATGTTGGTATCGACGAGAGGCGTTGATGGACAAGAAGATGAATCGAGAGTCAGCATCTATTTGCCTATTATTGGTACGATGGAAATCAGTCTCCCCATCGTTAAAGAGATTGAATGGTATGTTGAAAACTGGCAGTTGACTCAAGAAGATTGGGATATGTGGGCGGGAGAAATTCTTGAAAACCCTGATTCCCCTTCACCGTTTCAGACACGGGCTGTCGATGCTGCCCCGCCTAATCTTAATCTAGCGATTGGGCAAACGGCTATGCAGTCTTCTACCAACACCAACGCTTCGCCTAGCCGAGCGGTTGATGGTGTTATTGAAGGAGACGGAAATAGCCTGACCCTAGCGCAAACAAACTTTGAACTTCAGCCATGGTGGCAGGTTGACCTTAAAAACAGCTATGTAATTGATCAGGTCAGGCTATTTAGCCCTGAAGACTGCTGCAGTGAAAATCTTCAAGAGTTCTATATTTTGATTTCGAATGAAGACATGCTGGATGCAACCTTGGACGAGCTTTTAGCGAATCCCAACGTTGCAAGCTGGTACATAGAAGATGGCGTCGAGAAAAACCAAACGTTCGATACACCGGCCGTTGGACGGTTTGTACGCATTCAGCGAAAAGATCGTGGTGTGCTGCAAATTATGGAAACCAGAGTGTATGGCAAAAACTTGGCCCTTGGCAAAGCGGCCAAACAATCTGGCGATTTTGGCGCTACAACTGGTGCCGAAAAAGCGGTAGATGGGGATGTTGATGCAACATTAAGCAACGGGTTTGTTGCCAGCACAGATTCAGGACAACAGCGTTGGTGGCAGGTTGACTTGGGCGAAACGCATGACATCGGCCGGATATGGCTGTTTGACTGTAAATCTGGCTGTCACGGAGGCGTCTTAGCCAGACTCGCATATTTCCACGTTTTTACCTCGGACAGCGACATGTCAGGTCGCACGATTTCTGATCTTCAAAATGACCCAGATGTGTGGGAATATTTTGAAGTTGACGGAATTGGTCAGCGATATTTAGTTGCGGCCGGAAATGCGAAAGGGCGCTATGTTATGATCAAGCGGAAGGCCTCAGGCCCTGTCAATTTGGCAGAGGTTGTGATTAATGGGGTTCCATCGGGCCAATCCTCTACAGTCACTTTAAATCCGCATCAGTATGGTCAATGGGCTGATCCGATTGAATGGCCCCATATTTCGGTGCATGCCAGCATGTTGCCAAACGGGAAGCTGTTGACATGGGATGCAACTCCAGACGACTTTGTTCCGATCCATGATCCACACAAAAGTGACAATAAGACAACCCGTGCAACAATGTGGGACCCCGCCACCGGGGTTCATACAGAAGTGCGCAACAATACAAACACTGATTTATTTTGTTCGGGCAGCAATCATTTAGCAGATGGGTCGCTTTTTGTTGCTGGTGGTACCAAACTTTACAACAGGCAGATTAACGCAACGCAGGTGTTCGATTTTGACAACAAGAACTGGACGTTGGGGCCTGAGCTAAATCAACCACGGTGGTATCCTGCAGTGACCGATTTGGCTGATGGCACGATGTTAATCACCGGTGGTCGTGGGGCAAACCCAGAGCTGTATGAGCCGGCTACGCAATCGTTGCGGAAGTTCAACGGTATTTCGATCGGTGGCAGCTGGCCCATTTTGCGCCAAGCACCAGATGGGACAATTGTCTATGCCGGTGGAGATGGAAACTCGAATATTTACACGCTTGATCTAAGCGGAGCTGGAAAATTAACGCAGGTCGACAAAAGCCGCCCGCTTAATAATGCGGCGACACACGCCTTATTTGATATCGGGAAAATGTTGTATACCGGTGGTAATCATGTTAGCCGTGCTCAAGACAAATCTACTCGACAAGAATCGAGAATTTTAGATTTAAATACTCAGGAAGTAACTGAAAGCTCCCCAATGAACTACCGTCGTTATCGCCATAATTTGACTATTTTGGCGGACGGATCGGTGATGGCCGTGGGCGGTGGATCACAGCTTGGAAAAGGGTTGTGCTCTTTCGAAGAGTCTGCGTTTGCGGGTGAGATTTGGAATCCCGAAACGCAAGAATGGTCGATTATGGCCAGTCAAGATCGGCCGCGTCAGTATCATGCGACATCTGTGTTACTGCCAGACGGCCGCGTGTGGTCTGGTGGAAGCGGATATGCGACAAATGTCTCGAGCCAGATTGCGAAATGCCCATATCAAAACAGCTCAGAAGTTTTCTCTCCCCCATATTTATTTAACCCAGATGGCTCGCTTGCTACCCGGCCGATTATTTCTAATGCGCCAGAATCAGCCGATTATGATGCGCAATTTAGCATCGTAACCCCAAATGCGAGCGATATTAAAAAGGTTGGGCTCGTTAAACTTTCAGCCGTTACCCATAAGCTAAATGTTGGGCAACGCTACGTGCCACTCACAGTTGAAGTTAAAGATGGTTCAACGCTTGAAGCGACCACGCCGCTTAATTCAAACTATGCGACGGCCGGTTACTACATGTTGTTCATCATTAACAATCAGGGTACCCCATCCGTTTCAAAAATGATCCGGTTGGGTGATCCCGATTTAACAACCGGGCCAGGTGAACTATCTGCCAAAATTGAGCCGGTTGAATCTGCGCAGGTTGACACAATGGTTACATTCACCGGGTCTGCTACCGGCGCTGATACTGTGACGTTTAAATGGGATTTTGGTGATGATACAACCACCGAATTCTCAACCAGCCCTGTAGCTAACCATCAGTACACCCAACCTGGCACATACAGCGTTCGCTTGTCGGTCAGAGACGAAGATACGAAAGAAGTCGCGGTTGATACGATTACGATTGCTATATTCGGAAAACCAACTGAGAATCAGCCGACCCAGTCAACCTCTATTTTGTATGAGGCCAACAACGGCGGCCGGATCTGGAACGTGAACCCAGACAACAACACAGTAACCGTCATCAATGCCCTAACCAATGCAAAAATTGATGAGATCGCAGTTGGCGAGGGGCCACGCACGCTCGCCCTTAATCCAAATGGAGATGTATGGGTAGTCAATAAATTTGGTAGCTCAATTTCGATCATTGATCCAGCCTCTCGAACAGTTAAACAGACGCTCTCTTTTAAGAAAGGGACTGCTCCATTTGGTTTAGCATTTTCGCCCGATTCTAGCGTTGCGTATCTGGCTTTTGAAAATACCGGTCAACTGGTCATGTTGCATCCGAACACCGGTGCTCAACTCTCCAACATCGACCTAGGTCAGCATATTCGACATGTGTCGGTTGCAGACGATGGCAAAACGGTTTACGTCACACGCTTTGTTACGCCGCTAGTAAAAGGTGAGTCAACGGGAAATCCAGAACTGGGCGGTCACGGTGGGCAGGTACTAAAGATTTCTGTTCAAGGATCAAGTATGACCTTGGCTAAGACCATCTTGCTTAAGCAAAGCCAAAAGCCAGATACCGAGGCGGGTGCACGCGGATTACCTAACTATTTAGGGGCGGTTGCAATCTCGCCAGACGGGCTGTATGGCTGGATCCCATCCAAGCAGGATAATATTTTGCGTGGTGGTTTGCGTGATGGGCTTGAACTGAACCACGATATGACCCTGCGCAGCATTACGTCGCGAATTAACCTAAACACTGAGCGTGAAATGCGGAATAAACGCATTGACCATGATAATGGGGGAATTGCGTCGGCCGCAGCGTTTGAGCCAAACGGAAATTACCTGTTTGTGGCTTTAGAAGGCTCACGAGAAGTTGCTGTGATAGATGTTAATGCGAACAGCGAAATCGGCCGAGTTGAAGTGGGGATCGCGCCTCAAGGACTGGTTGTATCACCTGATATCAACAAGCTTTTTGTCCATAACTTTATGGACCGCTCAATCTCTGTTTTAGATTTAACCGCTTTAATCCAAGAGTCTGACGCGGAGCTGCCGTTGATCAATACAATCGCAACAGTGGCAGACGAAAACCTGTCACAAACGGTTCTAAAAGGAAAGCAGCTGTTCTACGATGCATTTGATACCCGTTTGGCTGATGAACGCTATATCAGCTGTGCATCGTGCCATAACGATGGTGGTCAAGACGGCCGGGTGTGGGACTTTACCGCTGGTGGTGAAGGGGTTCGCAACACGATTACGCTAGTGGGGCACGGTGGCCCAAGTCACGGCCGCTTGCACTGGAGCGGCAACTTCGACGAAGTTCACGACTTTGAGGGGCAAATCCGTGCCTTGGCGGGCGGAACCGGATTGATGAGCGATGCTGACTTTAACGCGGCATCTTTCCCGCTGGGTGCTAAGAAAGAAGGCAAAAGCGCAGATTTAGACGCCTTGGCAGCTTACGTTAACTCACTAACAACTGTAGGCGTTAGCCCTTTCCGCGAGGCAACTGGACAACTTACCAGCGAAGGTGCGCTTGGCAAACAGGTATTTATTTCGCAGGGGTGCGCAAAGTGCCACAGCGGAGAAGCATTCACCGATAGTGCCAGTGCCACGGTGCATAATGTTGGCACCATGAATGATGACAGTGGTAATCGCTTGGGTGGCGAATTGCATGGAATTGATACACCAACGTTACTAGGTCTTTGGAACACGGCTCCGTATTTGCACAATGGAACCGCCCCTACCTTGCAAGATGCTGTTCTCGCACACGATGGCATTGATGAAGATGATTTTGATGGGAACGAATTGCTGAATTTGATTCAGTATTTGCTCCAATTAGATGATTCTGGTGGGGATTAGGATTATGTTTGAAGAGACCAGTGAGCGGTTTGTTAATTGCCTCTAGCTGAATATTGAAAACATAAAAGCGGGTAGCAAGATTTTTTCTTGCTACCCGCTTTCTTGTTAAATTAACTTGTGAGTCTGCCAGTCTACATTGCGGCTAAAACCCGTTCTGGCGTCATCGGAATTTGTCGCAAGCGGGCACCGGTGGCGTTAAACACGGCGTTGCCAATTGCGGCCGCAACTGGGCCAATCGCCGGTTCGCCCATACCACGGGGATTGCCCCCTGACTCAACAAAATGGACTTCTAGATCAGGAATTCGATCAATCGTAACCAGCGGGTAGCCATCAAAATTACGCGGCCGAACTGTCCCGTTAGTCACCGTCATCTCTTCGATGAGGGTCGAGCTAATGCCCCACACAATGTTGCCTTCAGCTTGCGCTCTGGCCCCGTCTGGACTAATGACAATCCCGGGATCAATCGCCTGTACACATTTGTGTACCGTAATAACCCCGTTCTCATCCACAGAGGCGGCGACAACCATCGCAACTAAAGTGTCTACGTCTGGACTACACGCGATTCCCCATGCTTGTCCGGCCGGTAGCTCTGAGCCATAACCGGCTTTGTCGGCCGCTTCAATCAGCACCGCTTTCATCCGTTGACCAAAACTATCATCGGCCAAATGATCGAGCCTAAACTGGAGCGGATCCGCTCCGGCTTCGTGAGCTAGCTCATCCATAAAGCTTTCATTGGCAAACACGTTGGCTAACAAACCAAGTGAACGCCACCATCCGGTACGAATGGGGAACGGGGCCAAATGGGTGTTGAGCTGCCGATTAGGGATATTGCCATAGATGTTAAATGCACCACGCCATGAGCCAAAGTCTGTGCCAAACACAAATTTAAGCGGCGTGGGGAAAAACGGAAAGGCAACTTCACCGCTTGAGTGGTTGTGGTTAAGGGCGGTGATTTTGCCATTCTCAAGCCGTGCGCTCATTTTACTGCGGGTGGGAGGCCGGAAATAGCCGTCCCGCATATCTTGCGGCCGGGTCCAACCGACATGCACCGGTTTGTTGACCGCCTGTGACAAAAATGCCGCCTCTGTTGCTGCTTCTGTCGCCAATTTACGGCCGAAGCCACCCCCAAGATATGTGGGGACAACGGTTACACCTTCTTCATCCAGGCCGGTAATCTCAGCCACGTCCCCACGAACAGAGTTGGGGAACTGCGTAGAGGCGAAGACTTCGGCCGTGCCATCGCTTTTGACATGGACCAAGGCAGCTTGTGGTTCGAGGTGGGCGTGCACGGCAAACGGGGTTGAATAATCAGCGGTTAAGGTGGGTGAACCTACGGCCGCCAGCCCGTCCCCATCTTTTTGAATGACAGTGCCCGCACCGTCACTGGTATCCATCATGGCTTCAAGCTCTTCTTGAGACCATAATTTTCCAGGATCCCATTCGATGTTGATACTGCCAACCGCAGCTTCTGCCTGTTGGCGCGTTTTCGCAACCACACCCGCGAATCCTTTTTCAACATCGATGACAACATCGACGACGCCCGGTTTGTTCAGGGCATCACCAGCATCGGCCGAAATCATTTTGCCTTCAATGGTAGGGGGGTGTGCAACCGTCCCGTACAGCGTCCCTTCGAGACGTGCATCGTACCCATAAGTGGCTTCGCCCCGGATTTTCGCTTCTAGATCAACACGCGGCATCGATTTGCCGATAAATTTAAATTCTGAATTGGGTTTTAGCACAACCTCTTCTTCCGGTTCGCTCCATTCAGTTACTTTAGAGACGATTTCTCCGTAGCTAATCGCATTGTCTGGTGATTGGCTAACGCGCACAAATCCATCGGCTGTTTCAACGTCGCTGGCAGCAACCCCAAGCAGGCTGGCTCCTTCAGTTGCTAGCATCGTACGCATGGTCGCGGCCGCCAATCGGCCAGGTTCCCACGCACTTGATACCGATGTTGAACCACCGGTGCCGAAGCTATCTGCTGGCCCTAAGTTGGTATGCCCCTGCACAATTTTGATTTGGTCCCAAGCGATATCCAGCTCTTCGGCCGCAATTTGCCCAATAGCTGTGTGGATGCCTTGCCCCATTTCAACTTTGGGAACAATAATCGTAACTTGATTCTCTGGTGAGATTTCAAACCATGCCAGAGGCTCATCGCCTAACCCACCGGGAGCCCCTTCACCACTCGATAACATGCCAGCCATAAACCGATAAAACCGATTGCGACCAAGAGCGACTCCAACGGCCAAACTTCCGGCCGTGGCCCCTAATCCAATCAAAAAGCCGCGCCGAGTAACCCGAAAACGCCGTTTTTTACCACCTGAATCTTCTGTAACAACGTGGTTGCTCATTTGGCCGTTCCCCCTTGCATCGTCTCGGCCGCTACAGCCACCGCGCTTTTGATGCGATGATAACAGCCACAGCGACAATAATTATTTTTCATGGCATCTACAATTTCATCCTGAGTAGGAGTATTGTTTTGCTCTAAAAAGGCGGCCGCCTGCATCATTTGGCCGCTCATGCACCAGGCGCATTGCGGAACCTGCCCATCTAAAAAGGCCTGTTGCACAGGGTGAAGGGTGCCATCCTCGGCACTTAGCCCTTCAAGCGTTGTAATTTCAGCATCAGCAACGGCCGCAACTGGGGTAACACAAGATCGGGTTGCAACCCCATCTACATGCACCGTGCATGACCCACAAATGCCTGCACCGCAGCCAAAGCGGGTGCCGGTCATGCCTAGGCCATCACGGATGGCCCAAACTAGTAACCCATCCTCATATGCATCATCAAGTTCCATTTCTGTACCATTAACAGTTAATTTCATCATTTACCTTCCTAATCGTTTCCGTCGTTTCGATTTTCGTGCGACTTGTGTTTCTAGTAGGAGGTGATCTGTTAAAAAGTAGATCAGATCGAAACACATTGAACGGTTTAAAGTATAAAAATGTAGATTAATCTAAACATAGATCATCTGCATTTCTAATGGAAGTTCAACAAGATACATAGATAGTTAGTGTGATATTTGCTGATTGCTTTGCGATATGAATCAATCCGCTTTATAAACAACCGAAAAACGAATAGCTATATTTTTTAGATCATCGGTTAAATCTGATAGAATCTCCTATCTTTTAACCTAAATTTTAAGCACCAAATTATGCGTAGACCCGATTACTCAGATATTCCAGACGCTTTCAGGCGTGCCTTTGAAGGGGACGATGGCAGCGGTAGACCCCGCGACCCAAATGACGGTAACGGTGGAGAAGGGGGCGATGATGGCAATGGTGGTAATCATCAGCCAGAAAACTCAACTCCACCCTTATGGCGATCTCGTCGCTTTTGGGTGATTTTAATCTTAATGTCCCTTTTTATAGGGCTGAATCAGATAACGTCATATTACACAGACTTTTTGTGGTTTAGCGAACGAGGCTACCGGAGTGTTTGGTCAACCCAAATTGTCGCTACCTTAGGCACCTTTTTCGCCTTTTTTGCAACTGCCGCCCTCTTTCTTCTCATTTCTTGGCGACTGGCACGACGCAATTCATTAAAAATAGCCGTCCCGTATTTTGGGGGCGCTCTCTCTGGCGCATCGGTGAACTTGCTTATCAACGGTATCGCTTTAGTGCTTGCCTTTATGATGGCTTCTGCCGCAGCAACGATGTGGGAAGAGTTTTTACTCTTTTTCAATCAAGCACCATTTGGCAAAGTTGATCCTATATTTGGGAACGATGTAAGTTTTTACGTCTTTTCACTCCCCATCTATACCTTTATTCAGGGATGGCTGATGCCCCTTGTCGTCTTTTCGATTATTGGAACGGTTGTGATTTATGTGGCTCGTTTGCTGCCCAGCCTTCCTCGTCAAGGACAATCGATTCAATTTTCGGTTAATGACATCCCTGTTTCGATGCGTCGGCAATTGGCCATATTGGGATCTATCTTCTTTATTCTGCTAGCAGTTGGGAATAATTTAGCCCGCTTTGAACTGTTATTTTCAGACAGAGGTGTGGTCTTTGGCGCTGGGTATACCGATGTAAATGCATCCCTATATGCGCTTTATATTCAAGCAGCAGCAGCGGCCGTTGTAGCGGTTTCGCTTTTGTACAACTTTTTCCGGCTCGAATTTCGCCCTGTGATTTTTGCAGGTGTTTTATGGCTGGTTGCGATCATAGGCGTTGGGGGGATTTATCCCACCATTTTGCAACGCTTTGTTGTGGTCCCTAATGAGTTGGCTCGTGAACGGCCGTTTATCGAGCACAATATCGAATTTACCCGTTTTGCATTTGGGCTTGATAAAGTAGTTTCTCAACCCTTTGGCCAGGTCGATGTCCTGACCAAAGAGGATTTGTCAGATAATGACGCGGCTTTGCAGAATGTTCGCTTGTGGGACTATCGGCCGCTTGAAGACACGTACAAAGAACTTCAAGAGCTGCGCCCGTACTACCAAATCGAAGAAGTAGATATTGACCGGTATGAAATTAATGGGCAAACACGGCAGGTGATGCTGGCGGCCCGTGAGTTAGACAAAGACGGCTTAGACACAGATGCATGGGTGAATCAAAAACTTGAATTTACCCATGGATACGGGTTGGTCATGAACCCGGTTGATCGATTTACCCGACAAGGGCGGCCGGAGTTCTTTGTCAGCGACTTGCCCCCATCCAGCACCGTCGATATTGAAGTAACCCAACCCGAAATATATTTTGGTGAGTTTACGAACGATATTGTTTTTGTTGGGTCTGGGCTACCTGAGTTTAACTACCCGGGTGAAGTAGAAAATGTATACACAACCTACTCTGGAAGTGGTGGTGTTCCGCTAAGCAACAACCTGAGAAAGTTCGCCTTTGCATTTCAATTTGGCGAATCAAACCTCTTCTTCAGCCAATACATCACTCCCCAAACCCGAGTGCTCTACAACCGGCAGATCCAAGAACGTGTAAGTGAAATCACCCCGTTTTTGACGTTAGACCGCGACCCGTATTTGGTCGTTGCAGACGGGAAGCTCTACTGGATGCAAGATGCCTATACAACGAGCAACCGCTTCCCATATTCTGCTCCAATGCGTTATGACGGAGACGGTCAGTTGATCAACTATATCCGTAATAGCGTTAAGGTCGTGATTGATGCTTATAACGGTGAAGTAAGTTACTACCTGGTTCTCGGCAACGAAGACCCGATTATCGATGCGTATCAACGCATCTTCCCAGGGCTGTTTCAACCGGCTTCCGCCATGCCAGCTACGCTGCAAGATCATCTGCGTGTACCTGAGAGCATGTTTAAAATTCAAACACGCCAATATCAAACCTATCATGTAACTGACCCACAAGTATTCTTTAATAAGGAGGACCTGTGGGACATTCCTCAGGAGCTGTTTAATGAAAATTCACAGGAGATGGAGCCGTATTATGTACTCTTCACTCTTCCGGGTGAAGATGAGCCAGAATATTTGCTGATTCAACCCTACACCCCAGCTACTAAGAAAAACATGATCGCATGGATTGCGGCGCGTAATGACCCTGAATTTTATGGTCAGATGGCGGCGTTTGAGTTCCCCAAGCAATCTCTTGTACTCGGTCCCATTCAGGTTGAAAGTGCGATTGACCAAGAGCCGGAAATTTCGCAGCAACTCTCGCTGTGGGACCAGCGCGGCTCTAGTGTGATTCGGGGTAACTTGATTGTTATTCCGCTAAACGATAGCTTCTTGTATGTCGAACCGATCTACTTAGAGTCAGACAACAATCAGCTTCCAGAGCTGAAGCGTGTGATTGTGGCGAGTGGTGAGCGGGTTGTGATGCGTGAAACGCTTAATGAAGCATTGACCGCATTGCTCGAAGGTGACGGCGGAACAATCGTGGTTGACGATATTGATATTGATACCGGATCATCGACTGAATCTGATTCATCCGTCCCTGTTCCCGCGATAATCGATGGCACAACGGCCGAATTGGTTGAGCAAGCGAATACCCAATTTGAAGCGGCTCAGGCTGCACAGCAGGCAGGTGATTGGGCCGAATACGGCCGGCAAATCGAAGCGCTTGAGCAAACATTAAAGCAACTGTCAGATCAAGGTAGCGAGTAGAGCTACTGTCCTGTTAAAACAAAAAAGCGGCCGTGAGGAAAATCACGGCCGCTTTTTGCGTTTTTATATGAGATCGACTAATTAGACTTGTACTGGCCGTGTCGATGAGCCAGCGATAGGGATGAGCAAATGTGCTTCTAGCCCAGTATCACCATCATGTCGATTTTCAATCGTAAATTGACCCCCAACGCTCCACAACACAGATGCAACTGTGGCAAGTCCTAAACCAATTCCACGTACTTCGCCTGTGAAATTACTTTCAGACTGATAATAAGGCTGACAAATAAATTTGAGTTCTTCGGGAGCCAAGTTTGTCCCGTTATCTTTCAGGGTCAATTTAATTTGATTACCTTGGTCTGTGATTGAAGTGTCGATGTCGATCGTCGGTTTGTGCAGCGGGTGGAATTTGCGCGAGTTATCAATTAACTCGCCCAAAATCACTTCTAGCGATTTTCTAGAAAGCGAAAGTTCCGTTGGCCCCGTACCGTTGATATGCCCGACGTTTATATTGTCGACTTCAAGTGATGTACCAATTGAGGCTGCAAGCCCAGGCAAATCATGCAGGGCAAATGTTTCCCCTGTTTGGGATAAATTGGGAGAATCTACATATTGCAATACATCTTCAATCGCATCTTTTAAACGGTCAGCATGACGCATCGCTGTATCCAGCAGGTCTTTTACCTCATCTTCAGGTAAATCATTGTAGCTGGCTAAAAACTGGATGCCGCTGTACATACCGATTAGTGGGGTCCGCATTTTGTGGTGGACAGCTCGTTGGAACTTCCACATATCTTGGCGAGCAACAATTTGGCTTGTGACATCTTTGATGCTGATCATCCAAACCATCTCTTCATTCGAGACTAGGCGATCAAGTGACTCTACTTGAAGCCACAGTGGGGGCATTTTGGGCGTTTCCGGCCGCAGCAGATAACGTGGCTCACCATCTGGCGTCCAATCTGGCCAATTTTCCCAAGCTGTACTTGGCTCTAAACGGAATCTTTTTTGGACAACATCGATAAAAGCGTCTTCAATTTCCTGATCCATATCAACCGGCAGCCCCATGTAAAGGCGAGCTTGATGGTTGGCGAAGGTGCATTTGCCCTGATCGTTGATCAGCAAATAACCGTTCTCAGATAGATCAGCAACAAGTTGGAATTTAGCTTTTTCTTCAAGCAATCGGCGATACCGATTAAGGCGTGTGATGGTGCGTACACGAGCTTGAAGTTCTAACGTGTCATACGGTTTTGGAATGAAATCATCTGCACCGGCTTCAATCCCTCTCAAGCGGGCCGAACGATCATCAAAAGCGGTAACCATGATAATAGGAATATCGGCCGTTGATTCGTTTTCTCTTACTTTGCGGCAAACATCAAATCCATTTAAACCTGGCATGCGGACATCTAACAACACCAAGTCAGGCTTGAGCTGAAAGATTTTTTCCAAGGCTTCAACACCGTTATCGGCGAAATGCAGATCATACCCTTCCCCTTTTAAGAGACGGTACATGTGGTTGCGCATAAGCGCTTGGTCATCAACGATGAGTACCTGACTGGTATAGTCCATAAATGTTTGGATGTTCTCAATGGAAGTTCGACATTTAGTTTAAATGTCGGTTTAGAGACGAAAGCGTTACTCTAAGCTTCCAGTGATTGTAAAATAGTTTACACTAATTTTTGAAAAGCGTGCATGAAGACACCAATTTGTCGCTTGAGTTTAATTAAATCCTTTATTTCTTAATATTGCGCTTGCTTCATTTTCGCTATTTTCACGCTTTGATAATATAGATTTACCGTGTCATTTATGTCTTTGCCGTACCCGCCTGCAAGGGTTACTACAGTTGGCCAGCCGTTCTGCCTGCAAAGCTCCAAAACATATTCATCCCGCGCTTTTAAACCGGCGTAAGATAAGTTTAATTTACCCAGTCTATCCCCTGAAAAAGGATCTGCTCCAGCTAAATAGATAACCAATTCTGGGCTGAAAGAGGTTAAGGCTTGTTGCAAACCACTCTTTAGCGCTTGCATATAATCTGCGTCACCTGTCTCGCTGGGCAAGCCGATATCTAAATCACTTTTGGCCTTTCTTGCCGGAAAATTCTTTTGGCAGTGGATTGAAAATGTAAATATTGACGGGTCGTTTTCAGCGATTAAGGCGGTCCCATTCCCTTGATGCACATCACAATCGATCACCAGCACGTCAGACACCAACCGTTCTTGTTGCAAAACCCGACTGGCAATGATGATGTCGTTAAACAGGCAATATCCTTGCGGTTGCGCCCATTGGGCATGATGTGTTCCACCTCCGCCGGTGCATGCGATCCCATCTTCCAACGCGGCTCGGGCGGCCATTATCGTGGCCCCAACCGTGTGTCGAACACGTTTGGCCAACTCTGGGGACCATGGTAGCCCCATTTCTCGCTCCAGCTTGCGTGGCAGCGTTCCATCCCGAATTTGTTGAATGTATTCGGCCGAATGTGCCAACCTCAGCTGATCATCTGTCGCTTCCGGTGCTGGGATAAGGTCTTCTTTAGGAAAATCGGAGGAAGCCGTAATTTGGTTTTGCAGCAGGGTATACTTTTCTTGGGGAAACCGATGTGTTTCCGGCAGGGGAAATGAATGATGCGCATAGTAAAAAAACTTCACAAGCACAATTATAACCAAGAGGACGCAATTTAGATATGAAAAATCGTTTATTCAGATTATTCGGTCTGTTGGGCAGCCTCTTCTTTTTGGGTGCGATCACGATTTTTGCGTACGGCGTTTACCGGTATGGGTCGGTTGCCGCGCTGATGAATCGAGTACGTGTTGAAGTAGCCAGTTTGCAACCGAGTGAGCCGGTAGTAGTGGCTACATTTGTTCCTGAACAACAAGTTAGCGCTGATGAGTTTACGGCCGCGCTTGAGCTTGAGACGACTCAGCCATTGCCCACGCCGGTATTGATTGTAGAGACTGTACCGCCGGTTGTAGAGCCGGAAGCTGTAGCTGCAACCGAAACCGCTACGCCGCAACCAACCCTAACACCTACCGTGTTACCAACGGCGACACCCATCCCGATTTATGCGCCAAAATTAGATTTTGTGAATTTAACCGGCTATCAACACAATTGGCAGACATGGAATAACTGCGGCCCGGCCACAATTGCAACCTACTTAAGTTTTCACGGGAAAAGGATTGCGCAAGCTGACACGGCCGCCGTTCTAAAACCAAATGAGAGTGATAAGAACGTGCGGGTAGACGAAATTGTTTCTTTTGTCGAGTCTCGCTTTCCAGACCTGGTTGTTACCCCTTTGATCAATGGATCTGCTGAAGAATTACAGCTGTTGCTGAGCAATAATTTGCCGGTTATGTTACAGACGTGGCTTGAAGAAGATCCGGATGATGGGATGGGGCATTATCGGTTTTTAGTTGGGTATGATCAGGCTACGGCCGAATGGATTGTCTCCGATTCATACGTCTCTACCGGCGTAGAATCCCCATATGCTGGCATTCGTGTAGAGAACCAGAAATTTCTTGATCATTGGTTGGTATTCGACAATATTTTTATTCTCATCTACGAACCAGATGAGGCCGAGCTTGTTCGGTCAATTATTGGGGATGATTTAGATCCTGAACAAAATCTTGAGCGGGCGTTGGTTGACTATGCAGCCAAGCTACAGGCTGATGATCAAAATCCGTTTTTATGGCATACGATGGGGGACTTGCTGTTGCAGGACGGCCGGCCAGAGCAAGCGGCTCAAGCTTATGATCAAGCCCGGGCCATTGGGCTACCTTGGCGCATGTTTTGGTACAACTTTGGGGTCTTTGAGGCCTATTCACTGGTCGGCCGACATCAAGATGCGCTCGACCTTGCAGACGCCACCATCGAATCAGGTGGGCCTGGTGAAGAGATTTATTTGTGGAAAGGGATAGCCCACAAGGCACTTGGCAATGAAGCGGCCGCACAGGATGCCTTTAACAAAGGGCTGTGGTGGAACCCGACTTATCAACCGATTTTAGAGGCGAGCCGGAGCTAATTGCACACGCTATTTGGGTAACAAATCATCACATCCCTGCGAAATTAGCCGATGGCACATAGACGCCATTTCTTGAGCCGAATAGGGCATGTCGTTTCGAATCCACCAAACAATAAGCGAAAACATAGCCCCCGCCACAAATCGTGAGGAAATTTCATGCGGTATTTCCCCATCTGCCTGCGGGCCATAAAATGCAACTGTGTTGCGGTGTGCCACGGCCGCAATGTAGTCGATAATCTGGTGGATAATTCCCCCAAATCCATTTGAGTCTAGAATCACCTTGTATAGGTCAGCGTGCTCTGCTACATGCTCAAAAACCAGTTGGTCATAACAATCATCAATCCAAACCGGTTTGTCAGGGTTGCTTGAAATATCTTCCTCAATTCTTTGTGCCAACTGATCAAATCTGCTTTCTAGTGACTGATAAAGCAGCTCTTCTTTTGTCCCATAGTGCAGATAAAACGTAGCACGATTCATATCTGCACGGTCAGTAATATCTTTGATTGTTATATCTTCAAAACTGACTTCACCCATTAGCTCTAAAAGGGCGGCCGACAGCTGTTTACGACTTCTTAAAACCCGACGGTCTACTTTTCTCTTTGGCTTTTGCATTTATCAACACCTGTTGTTTATTAAACGCTGCATCAATATTCGTGGTTGACACCGGTGGCATTTCGCTTTAATTTATTGACATCGCGATATTTAAGCAACATTGTGTCAATTAAGAGTCACAATGTCAAGTAAAACAATCACCTATTATTAGTGGAGGTAGGATGACCGTTCAAAAAGTAATTCCTCAGATGGAAAAAAACTTTCAACAAAAGGCGGGAGTAACTTTTGCAGACAATTCTCCGGAATTTTTGTTGGCTTTAGCTCAAGAATATGGCGATATTGCTCGATTCCAATTTGGCCCTTTCAAATTTGTGCTGATTTCCAGCCCAGAAATGGTTCGCGAAGTGTTGATTACACAAGCGAAAAAGTTCCCGAAAGCGAATCGAGATGTTCGACTGCTGTCTAGGGTGTTGGGGCAGGGATTGGTGACGACGAATGGAGATGAGCACAAGCGGCAACGACGTTTGTCACAGCCCTCTTTTCACCATCGCCGGATCGCATCTTATGCAGAAACGATTAGCGACTATGCAGATGTAATTGGATCTGAGTTGCAGCCGGACCAGACAATTAATATGGCTGAAGAGATGGAAGCGTTAACGCTGTATATTGTTTCAAAAACGCTGTTTGATGTAGATATGGAAGAGATGATCGAGCGTTCGGCCGAAATTGGCCATGCGATTGATGTGCTACAAACGCTGGCTGACAAAAATTTCGACAAACTTTTTAACCTGCCGATGTGGATACCAACACCGGACAATATAAAGAACAAAAGGGCACGTAAAGTTCTTGATTCTACGATTACATCCATCATGGAAGAACGTCGAGAGGGTGGAGAAGATGGTGTGCCAAAGGATACCGGTGACCTTTTATCTATGTTGATGCTGGCTACAGATGAAGATGGCAGCTTTTTGTCTGATTTAGAAATTCGTGACCAGTTGTTAACCTTGTTTATCGCAGGGCATGAAACCACATCAAATGCACTTTTGTGGACTTGGTATCTCCTGTCCCAGCACCCTACGGTGGAGGCTAAATTGCATGCTGAGCTAGATCAAGTTTTAGGCGGCCGGTTACCCACAATGGATGATCTGAAGTCGTTGCCCTATACAGAAATGGTCCTAAAAGAATCAATGCGTATTTTGCCTCCGGTTTGGATGTTAAATGCGCGGCAAGCGATTGAAGACACAACGATAATGGGGTACCCGATCCCAAAAGGAATTCAGGTGTTTGTTTCTCCCTATGTCATGCATCATTTACCGCAGAATTTCCCTGACCCCGAAAAGTTTGATCCAGAACGATTTAGTGCTGAAAATATCGATCAGATTGATAAATATGCGTGGATTCCTTTTGGCGCTGGCGGCCGGGTCTGTATCGGCAACAGTTTTGCCATGATGGAAGCACAACTCATTCTTGCGACACTTGCGCAACGGTACAAATTTGAGCTTGATCCTAGTGAATCAGTTCGTTTACAAGCCCGAATTACCATGACAAATAAATTTGGGATGAAGATGAAAGTTGTGGAACGCAAACGGCCGAGCAATATTTATAGACTGGAAAACGCCGTTCTTGAACCGGTCAATTAAAAGGCAATCTCAAACTAAGTTGGCGAATATTTTTAAACTGCTAGACTGATGTTCAAGTAAATTTTATTTGAACATCAGTCATGCAAAGAATATTACTCGACACAGATCCCGGCGTAGATGATGCACAAGCCATCTTGATGGTAACGGCCCATGCAGATACAAAAGTTGAAGCGATTTTTACGGTGGGGGGCAATGTTGGTATTGAACACACAACACGTAATGCGCTCACCATTGTGGAAGCGATTGAGCAAGATATTCCTGTATACGCCGGGTGTGAAAGTGCCTTCGTATTTGAAGGGGAAGATGCGGCTTACGTTCATGGGAACGATGGACTTGGGGATTCAAGCCTGCGGCCAAAATCGCGCCAAGTTGAGCCAGAGTTTGCTCCAACCGCTTTAATCCGGATGGCGACGGCCGAACCGGATGCGTTTACCCTAGTGGCGATTGGCCCCTTGACCAACATCGCTTTAGCCTTGCGCATGGATCCTACGCTTCCAGAAAAAATCAAAAGATTTGTGGTGATGGGTGGGGCTGTGACAGGCCAAGGGAATACATCAAACGTTGCGGCCGAATTTAATATTTTTGCAGATCCGGAAGCGGCTTACGTTGTGTTTGAGGCTTGGGGGCGGTCAGGAAAATTGATTGAGCTTGTTGATTGGGAAGCTACCATTCGCTATGGCATTCCGTTTGAACGGGTTGAAGCGTGGCGCAAAATCGGATCCGCTCGGTCAAAGTTTTTTGATACCGTTTCAAATCGGTCATTTGATAGACCATCCTTGACAGAGGGACGAACGAAAATGTTCGCGGCCGATCCACTTGCACTCGCCGTTGTGGTCGAGCCATCCTGTGTGACCCATGCAGAAGACCGTTTTGTGATGGTTGAAACGGGCGGCATGTATGCTCGCGGGCAAACAATTGTCGATTGGAATTCGAGACTGGGGAAGGCACCCAACGCTCGGATCATTTTAGAGTTAGAGGCAGAGCGTTTTTATCAGCTGTTTGAAGATGGATTAAAGTAGAAAGAGAGCCGAGCCTATTCTTTGATTAAAAAGCGGCCGCAGCTGGGGCAATTAACCCACTGGTTGCTGTTGACTTGCCGTACGGCGCCACCGTCCATTCCAATTTTGCACCCTTCGCATTTGCTTCCGCTCAATTTGACGATGCCCAATCCACTTTTAGCTTTTAGTAATTTAACGTAGTTGCCCATGATCGAGGCATCGATTTTTTCTGCCTGCCCTTTTCGTTTTTCTAGAATTCCCTTCATCTCAACAGCTACTTCTTGTTGTTCTGTGCGCAATGTTGCAGATTTGACTTCCCAATCTGCCTCAAGTTCTTGAAGCATGATTTGATTTGTTTCGAGGTCAGATTTTAGGCTTTCCTGTGTTTCAAGATGTTCCATTAGCTCAAGCTCAACCGTTTCGACCCGGCCGGTCAAAGACTTAACTTCATTTTCAATATCTTCTAATTCTTTGGGATTTTTTATCTTGCCTGAATATAGAAGATCAGTCGATTTGTTTAACTTTGCTTGCAAGCTCCCAACTTGCAACTCGCTATCTTTTACTTGAGCTCCGGTTGTTCCCAAAGCTTCGTTTAGTTTTAGAATAACGGCCTTGGTCGAAACCAAGTCGTCGGGCTCTTGCAAATCACGTTGGATCTCATGTAATTTTGCTCTTAATGTAAAAAGCGATGTGTCAATTTTCTGAAGTGCAAATAGGTCTTTGGGCGTTGCCATGAAGTCCACCTGTGGGGTAAAAAAGGATTTTTAATAGGATATTTTGGCTATATTACTAACCGACAGGACTATAATACCAAATTTTCAGTGAACGGATGGTACTATGACCCTCCTATCTTTGGTATACTGCCTTACGGTACTATGATGACTATTTTCTCATGATCCGATTGTCAGGGGTAATAGGAAGATAGTCATAAGCGCTAACTAAAAAAAGACCCACCAATTATTCGAAAGCAAGTTATGTCTACAAAATTTCGCTACCAACTTACTTACACGACCGAGACGAATAAATTGGAAAGGAGATATTTTGCCAAAAATTAGAGTATTAATTGTTGATGACCATCCAGTATTTCGCCAAGGGATTTGTGACGTTGTTGAAACAGATCCAGATATTAATGTTGTGGGCCAAGCGGCCGATGGTGAAGTAGCAATCGAATTAGCTTATGAGTTGATGCCTGATGTGATTTTAATGGATATTAACCTGCCTACGATCAACGGGCTGCAGGTTACCCGTAAAATCAAATCAGTTATGCCAGAAACAAAAGTGGTAGTCATAACTGGATACGACGATGCAGAGCAAGTTTTTCACGCATTACGCGCTGGAGCTTCTGCTTATTGTCCAAAAGATGTAACTCCAGAATCACTTGTAAAAACGATCCACTCTGTGCGTGATGGCTACTATGCTGTTGGCGAGAAGACGATGACACACGAAGATGTGATGCGTTGGATCGAAGAAAAAGTCGGCCGTTTATCAGGCAGCCCATCAGATGATTCAGATGATCTGTTCATTCCACTTTCGCCAAGAGAAATGGAAATTCTTGAACATGTTACTCGCGGTCTGAGCAACAAAGAAATCGCCTACAAGCTGGGTATTTCTCACCAGACGGTTAAGAATCATATGACAGCCATCCTGCGCAAGCTACGAGTAGACGATCGCACACAGGCGGCCGTTTACGCTCTGCGTCGAGGCTGGGTTCGGTTAGACCACGTGGCCGCATAATCGCTGAGCGTGTGCTTTAACTTAAATATGAGGAGATGGATTACCCATCTCCTTTTTTGTTTTTTGTGGGCATTTGAATTAAATTGCGATAATTAATAAAATGCACTTATCGGTGATCCGGATAGAATTTAATTTTTAACAGTGGAGCTTAACTGTTTGCGAGTTGATTATCAGCACCATTCAAAATGAGTTATCATCTAGAGATTTCCTACAAACCATAGATTTATGGTGTTTAACCCAAAAGAAAAGTTTATGAATTTTGAAGAATTTATTTCTCAAGCAAAAGACGATTACGAACAAATTCAAGAAAATCTCGAAGAAATTGATGTTCTTATTAAGCAAAGCTCGGCCGAAGTTGAGCAATTGACGAGCCGGAACAATGAGATGACCACTTGGATTCGCCAGTTAAATATTGAAACTGCCCCCAGAGAAGATATTAAAGATGGCTACGATCAGTTGATCGTAACCCAGCAGCGATTGTTTACCATGCGTGGGCAGTTAGAAAAATTGCAGGCTGACCATCGAAACATGGAAAAGTTATCCGAAAATTTAGTCAACGTTCTGCAATTTTCGGGCGATGGCAATTTTAGTGGGGGGGCGCATTCGGCTAAATCCGGCTCAGAATATAAAGAGGCGATTCAAGTGATTGAAACTGAGGAGCTAGCCAGGCAAACGCTTGTCAGAAAAATGCACGATGGGCCGGCATCTTCTTTAAGCAATTTTATTCTTCAGGCTGAAATTTGTGAAAAGCTGTTTGATTCTGACCCTGAGCGGGCACGCATCGAATTAAATTCACTAAAAGCTGATGCCGCACAAACCTTTGGCAAGGTCAAAGATTTTATTTT
>JAHDEN010000008.1:40851-63629 GCA_020628815.1 Chloroflexota bacterium
CTTGCGGCCGATGATGTTGGACGATTTGGGCGTTATCCCTACGTTGCGATCTTGGACAAGCTCACTCGAAGGTAAAAGTGGTGTAGATCTATCTTTGACAACAACTGGTACCGAACAACGCTTAGAGAGCCATATCGAAGTCACAATCTTTCGTTCTGTTCAAGAGTTGGTGAACAATGCCATGACTCATGGACAAGCTACTCAGATCAAAATTTTCTTGGACATCACCCCATCAACTGTCAAATGTGTGGTTGAAGACAACGGACATGGCTTTGATGTTGAAGAAGCCGTGAATAAATCTAGCGGATTTGGTGGCCTAAAAACGATGAAAGAGCGGATTGCTATGCTTGATGGGGCTTTAGATATGAGCAGCGATGCAGGGCAAGGTACTAGGACTGAGTTTTCCATCCCCGTAATTACGGCCGGATAAGCGCTTTTTAAGCTTTTTTGCCGTTTAAAGACGTGGAAAGCTATCTTAAGACATTGGTTTTTCTTTCAATCCATCTTAAAAAAACTTAAAATAAGATTATAATTTAGTTACTAGAGTCCTATTTCAAATTCCTATAAATCTGTGCTATATTGTTGTTGTTGTTATTAATAAAGGCGAAAGCCAATCTATATTTATTCTATTCAGGAGTTAATAATGTTATATTTACCACGTGAAGATGGACAGGGTCTTGTTGAGTACGCACTGATCCTAGTATTGGTCTCAATTGTTGTTATCGTTTTGCTAACCCTTCTAGGTTCGCAAGTAAGTGAAGTATTCAACGATATCTCAGGCAGTTTGAGCACCCGTCCATAATAGCTAGAAATTAAAGTTTTAAGCTAAGACACTAGCCCCAATCAGAAATGGTTGGGGCTTTTTTTTTCTGTTTTTTTGAATTAATTTTAAAAAAGGCTTGTTTGTGCACAGGCCGCTCTTCATTCTGGATTCCGGTTATTGATTTTTGGCCTGATTTAAAAAATAGTAAAGCATCGGCTTAAATCTGAATTAGTATTGAATTTAATTTATATTTTAAGTTCTCTGTTCTAACTTGGCGTAAAAAGAGATTGTTGAATCAATTCTTTTTGTTTTTATTAGCAACTGTACAGTAGCTAATATTAAATTTAATCTTTTTGTGAGTCCTTCAACTACATTTAAACAAAGACCTCTTTGATCTTCTTTTCATCTAATAAGTATGCAGACTAGCGGTAGGCCATTAATCATTGCTGGCGTTGTTATCTTAATTTTGATAGCGGCCGAAATTTATACAATACTGAACTTTAATTCAGGGACTTTTACTTACACACTAGACGATCCCTATATTCATCTAGCTTTGGCTGATCAAATCGCTGCCATGCACTATGGCCTAAATTCAACGGAATTTTCAGCCCCTTCGTCCAGTATTTTGTGGCCGTTTTTGCTAGCAGTAACCGCTTGGATTCCTTTTAGGCATTTGCATCCGCTCATACTCAACCTCCTAGCTATAGTCGGAGTGCTATTTTTATCTTGGAAAATTCTTTCAACCTCCATTCGCCTTAAGAACAAAACAGATCAGCTGTTTTTTACCACGCTCCTGCTTATAGTCATTCCGTTGGGGATAAATTTAATTGGAATCACCTTGAACGGAATGGAGCATACGGCCCAATTGTTTTGCGCTCTTTTGATTATTTGGGGCGGAATTGTTTACCTAGAAAAAGAACAAACAACTTGGTGGTTTGTTCTCGCTTTGATTATTTCACCACTCATAAGATATGAAAATCTTCCGTTGTCGGGTGGTTTCATTCTATTTTTGCTGTCAGAAAAAAGATTAAAACCAGCGCTTACGGCCGGTACGGCTTTAATTGTTGTTCTGGCTGGATTTTCCTTGTTTTTGAATGGGTTAGACTTATGGTTTTTACCAACTTCCGTCGTCGCAAAAACTACGGCAAGTGAAAGTTTTTCATGGTGGAGTACCCTTACTAGCCAAATCCAGGAAGTCACTTCAGATTTTAGGGCGATACGGCTTTTAATTTTACTGGCCTTTATTGGTTTAAAGGTGCTATTTATCAAAGATGATTGGGTAGTAAAAAAATTTGGGATAGCCGTTGGCGCAGCGATATTGGCTCATCTATTGTTTGGTAAATATGGTTGGTATCATCGTTATGAGATTTATATTTGGGCTACGTCGATTCTTGCTCTGATTTACCTTTACCGAGATGGGATCACATACTTCTTGAATCAGCCCGGAAATGCAAGATGGGGATTGCTCATCATTTTGATTTCTCTGTTAACTTTGACTGCTCCATATTTGTACGGGCTTACGACGATTCCCACTGCCGCTAATAATGTCTACGAACAGCAATTTCAGACGCATCGATTTGTGACCGAGTATTATCAAAAACCTGTTGCGGTAAACGATATCGGCTACGTGGCGTTTCAAAATGATGCCTATGTGTTGGATTTATGGGGGCTAGCCTCAACTGAAGCTCTGGAAGCACGCCAAACAGAAAAGACGGCCGATTGGATGGTAGAGCTAACTGATGAATATGATGTTGAGCTCGTGATGATTTATGCAGATGCGTTTGAAGTGGATGTTCCAAATCAGTGGATCAAAGTTGGCGAATTAACAACGAGTCGCTCGGTGATTATTGCCCATGATCGGACTGTTGACATTTTTGCTACAAATCAAGCGACTGCTATAGAACTTGAATCACTTTTTAGCGAATTTGCACCTACACTTCCTGAGGGCGTTCAATTTACACCTATCGATTTATGATCTCACTGCTACAAAGACAATGGCGTTTAATTGCCTCGCTTTTCATTCTAATTTTTTATATCGGTACTATCCAGTTTGCTGCGCAGCGGGATGGAGACATTGTGCATATGTGGATTGGCGGCCGGACAATCGCCTTGGGTCAATTGGATAGCCTGTATGATCCTGCAACACATTACGAAATTTTGGAAGACTCTCATGTTGTAGCAGATGAATTCTGGGGCGGCCGGTACGATATTTTGGGGGCATTCTTTTATCCTCCGCCAACGGCGCTTCTGTATGCTACTGTGGGATGGCTTGACCTATATCAAGCCCAGATTGCGGTTGCTGTTTTGAACATATTGATCGGATTAGCGGCCGTTTACGCCCTTTACCTATTTTTGGATAAACGATTTGGATTTGGGTCAATTTTGATCGGGGTGTTTACATTCCCCTCTTTCTTTTACACGTTTACATTGGGTCAAAATGGCGCTCTGACACTGGCCATAGCGGTTGTGGCTTGGCTTCTAATTCGATTTGGAAAAGATGGCTGGGCAGGATCGATCCTTGCTATTTTGGTTTACAAACCGAACTGGTTGGTAGTAATAGGGTGGGCACCCGTGCTTGAAAAACGATGGCGTTTTCTTGTTGGAGGGATTTTAGGTGGTGTAATCCTTCTCGCTGTATCGGCTTCGATACTAGGCATCCAACCTTTTTTTGCATACGCTGATAACCTTTTTAAAATTGTAAATCTGCATGATTTACCCGATTACCCAATCGAAACGCAATACAGTTTTTTGGCTTTTTTCCGACGTAATTTAGGTAACGGCATGTCTGCTGATATTTTAGGGTGGGGGCTGACTGGGCTGGTTGTTGGTGCAACTATGTGGCTGATTGGGGTCAAAAACAAGCCGGCCGAAAAACAATCGGATTTGTTTATTCTGACAGCTGGGTTAAGCTGGGTTACAGCCACTCTCTTTAATCCTCATCTGCACCATTACGATTTGATGTTAGCGGTCGCGGCCGCCTTGGTGGCGCTTATTGAATGGCCGTCCCTTTCTCGGAATCAAAAAGTTTTTCTCGGCGGTATTTTTCTATTTAACCATGTCGCATTTCTTATCGAATCTGTCGTATTTAAAATGAGCGCCGAACAAGTTGAGCTCGTTTTTCTACCAACCTTAGCTGTTTTGTTCGTATGGGGATGGTTATTTAGCCGGGTTTATCAACTTGGCATTCGCTCGTCTGCTTAACCAAGGATCATAGAGGCTGAATATTAAATACCCTCAGTTAAATGTTTAGCTAGGCAGAAACGGAATTTATTTTGGGACAATGGTTAAAATTCTGTTCTTGAGCAGTCTATTTTTTTCAAAATACGGCAAAACAGGCTTTTATCTGGGAGAAACCGCCCATAGCCTTTAATTAAGGGCAGGATAGACTTGTCATAAGGTGCGTTAATAGATTCAAGAATCGATCAAAACCAGAGTGGCAATTCTTACAGATATTAAAGGCTTGCATCTTGAATCCCAGTTCAATCACCCGGCCATATGATGGCAATTCTTTAAAGAGTAGACTAGAATTATGTAAACTCTTTATCGCTTGATGGCTATTTTTTTTTGTATAATAACTAAATTACCTAGCTATCTAATTATCGACCCAGAATTTGTTTGTTTAAAATCTCCGATAAATCATTAGACAGCTTAAACAAATCGCGTTAATCATGACTGACAAAATTAGAGTACTTATTGTTGATGACCTTCCAGAAACACGGGAAAACGTAAGGAAGCTGCTTCAGTTTGAATTAGATGTTGAAGTAGTCGGTCAAGCAGGCAATGGCTCTCAAGCAATTGAGGCAGCCAGGCAGCACAAGCCAGACATTATCCTGATGGATATTAACATGCCCGGTGTAGATGGAATTAGCGCCAGCGAAACCGTCTTGAAAATTGTGCCTACTGCTCAAATTATCATCATGTCTGTGCAATCTGAAGCCGATTATATTCGGCGTGCGATGTTAGCCGGTGCACGAGACTTTTTGATGAAGCCTTTTTCTGGGGATGAGCTGACAACTGCGATTCGCCGTGTTTATGACAACCGGCCGCAAGTGGTTCCCGTGGTGGCTCAGAGCACCAATGATAATCAATCAGGTGGTGGCTCCGATGGAGGAGACGGTGATGTTTTTGGAAAGATCGTCTCGTTTTACAGCCCGAAAGGGGGATGCGGATGCACAACCTTATCGATTAATGTTGCGATTGGTTTAGCTTTAAAAGGGCATAAAGTTGTCCTTGTAGACTCTAGCTTCCAATTTGGGGATACTGCCGTGATGCTTTCGCAACGGCCGGTTGCAACGATTGTGGACTTGGTTGACCGTGCCAGTGATCTTGATCAAGAAATGATTAAGAGTGTTTTAACCCGCCATGATTCAGGTTTAGAGGTGTTGCAAGCACCGCCTCGCCCCGAAATGGCTGAAATGATCACCCTAGATTATTTTGAGCTAATTCTGAAAAATCTGTCAGAAATGTTCGATTTTGTTGTTGTAGATACTCCCAGCGCCTTAAGCGACCCATGTATTATGACACTAGAGATGTCGCACCGGATCGTATTGGTTGCTCAACAAAATCTCGCCACCTTGGCCAACATTCGTCGCTTCTTTGAGCTCATGCGTCAAATTGGGCTAGATTTCCAAAAAATATTGCTAATCGTCAACAAAGCCCACGATCGATATGGGATTTCGATTCAAGATATTGGGGATGCGATGAAACGGCCGGTGCTGTCAACCATTGACTTGGATGAGTTTGGGATAACGCAAGCGGCTGATCAAGGCATGCCGATTATTTTAAGCGGTAAACGTGGGTCAAAAGTTGTTCAATCATTAAATAAATTAACTGATGAATTAGAGCGAGTCTTGTTGAAAAAGGAAGCTGGAGATGGAGCAGTGGCCGCGAGTGCCCCAGCGAAAAAAGGGTTCTTTGGAAGGATGTTTGGCTAAAGGTTTTTCAGCCACCGCTAAGCATAGATTGGATTAAAGGCAGTTTGACATATAATCCAACATCACTAAAGCTGATACGAATTATGTTCAGGTGCAATTGCCTGAAACAAGGATAGTTTTTGTTTATGTCTTTACTCGACAGAATTAGTAGGAAACAAGAAAAACCTTCGGGAGATAAAGCCAGTACACCAAAGTCATCGAAGTCAAAACGGCCGGCTGCACCCCCTGCAGAAGGTGAAGGGACCAAATCTAGGTTGCAAGATTTACGCGTCAAACGATCTTCCCCAACCTCTTCGAGCCGAGATTCCTATATTGATTTAAAAACAAATATTCAGCAGCGGCTAATCGCTGAGCTTGATCCAAGTATCGATGTCTCAAAAACGGCCGAAGTGCGTGGCACGATTCAAGAACTGTATGAAACCATGCTGGTTGATGAAGGGATCGTATTAACCCGCACAGAGAAAAAGAAACTATTTGACCAAATCGTGGCTGAAATTTTAGGCTATGGGCCAATCGAACAATTTTTGCGCGGTGATGATGTTGGCGAAATCATGGTCAATGGGCCAACCCATATTTTTGTTGAACAGGCTGGTAAATTAGCTCGCCGCACAGATGTTAATTTTGAAGACAATGACCATGTGCTGCGCATAATCGACCGAATCGTAGCTCCTCTCGGCCGTCGTATCGATGAAAGCTCACCGATGGTAGATGCTCGTTTGCAGGATGGATCTCGTGTTAACGCGGTCATTCCACCGATCGCATTGAATGGACCAACACTAACGATTCGCGTGTTTTCTAAAAAACCGATCACGATGGATAATCTGATTGATTGGGGGACGGTGACACCTGAAGCAGCCGAATTCTTGAAAGCGATTGTTCAAGCGAAAGTAAACACAGTAGTTGCCGGTGGTACAGGCTCTGGTAAAACAACTCTGTTAAATATTTTGTCAGGTTTTATTCCTGACGGCGAACGGATTATTACTATCGAAAATGCGGCCGAGCTGCAGTTAAACCAGGAACATGTGATTACGCTTGAGTCTCGCCCTGCAAATGTTGAGGGACGGGGTGAAATCTCGATTCGCGACTTGGTTATCAACTCCCTGCGTATGCGGCCGGACCGCATCGTCGTTGGAGAATGTCGTGGTGGTGAAACTTTAGACATGTTACAGGCGATGAATACGGGTCATGAAGGAAGTATGACTACGGCTCATGCCAATACACCTCGAGATACTCTATCCCGCTTAGAAACGATGTGCTTGATGGCGGGTATGGATTTGCCCGTTCGAGCCATTCGTGAGCAAATTTCATCTGCGGTAGATTTTGTGATTCAACAATCACGTATGCGAGATGGAACAAGAAAAGTTGTTTCAATTAGTGAAATTCAAGGGATGGAAGGTGACGTGATTACGATGTCAGAAATCTTCCGTTTCGAACAAACAGGGTTAGAAAATGGGCGGGTTATCGGCCGGTTACGGCCGACAGGGCTTCGTCCAAAATGTATGAACCAAATTGCGGAAGCAGGTATTATGCTGCCACCGTCTATATTTGGGATAGGTTCAAAAGGAAAACGATAGGAGTACCTCTTGTCTGGATCATTATTATTACTCATCGGCGGAGGCTTGCTGTTCTTTATACTCTTGGGAGTAGGCGTAGCATTCGTTGTTGGTGACCGTTCTGTTAACGTTGATCAACGTTTAGATCAGCTTGCTGGCGGAGCCGATTGGGAACCAGAGTTTCTGGATGCTGAGGCAGAAAAAGAAAGCCAGAAGGCTAACGAATTAGCCGATCGTCTCGACTCCGCTTTTGAAGAACGAGGATTCAACTTTTTCGAGTCGATTCGAACTCAGATTGCGCGTGGTGACTTAAAGCTCCGTGTTAGTGAATTTTTGTTGCTGATTATGGGGCTGGCAATTTTAGTTGGTGGTCTAGCGTGGTACTTTTTCGGGCAAAGTCTTCTATTTGGTGTGATCGGGCTGTTTGTTGGTTCTCTTTTACCTGGGTTTTATGCTCGCTATGCTGCATCACGCCGTATTCGTACCTTCAACGACCAATTAAGCGATACCCTAAATCTTTGGGTGAACGCCCTACGTTCTGGTTACAGCGTTTTGCAGTCTATGGAGGCTATAGCTACCGAAATGCCGCCTCCTATCTCAAGCGAATTTGAACGAGTCATTCAAGAAGTTCGATTAGGCATTGATACGGAACAAGCTTTAGATAATATTTTGCGCCGAGTGCCAAGTGAAGACTTTGACTTGGTAGTAACGGCCGTAAAAGTTCAGCGAGAAGTTGGTGGTAACCTATCTGAAATTCTAGATACGATTAGTTTCACAATCCGGGAGCGGGTACGTATCAAAGGTGAAATTCGCACACTCACGGCTCAAGGTCGCGCGTCTGGTTGGATTATTACGTTCCTGCCTATCGCTCTAGGTATTTTTCTGAATTTTTCAAACCCAGAATACATTGGCGAGCTGTTCATACGCGACTCTGAAACGATGATCGCTAACTTGGTGCCCTGTGGCTGGCTGATGGTTGGAACCGCACTCACGATGATTGTCGTCGGTGGTGTGGCTATTCAACGGATTGTAGATATCGAGGTCTAAGAGAATGAATACAACACTTTTAATTTTTATAGGACTCATTGTCCTTTTGCTGGTTGTCGTTTATATCGCCGTGACCTTTATTCGATCCGGTGGTGAAGATGCGCTAACCAACCGCATTAATGAATATGCGGCCAGGGAAGAGGTGGCCACAATCGAAGATATTGAACTATCGATGGGGATTGGTGAACGGGTTATCGTTCCCTTTTTACGTCGGATTGGTTCTTCGATTTCTCGCTTTGCACCTCAAGAAATGCTTGACCGAACCACAAGGCAGCTTGAGCAAGCTGCATGGTCGATTGGCCCGGCCGAATTCATGGCCATTTCGATATTCTCCATGGCCGCTTTGGCAGGTGTTGCCTATTGGATCGCTCAAGACGGGCGAGGGCTTTTATTTGCTTTAGGCGGCTTAGCTATTGGATTGGTTTTGCCACGTTTAATGCTAGGCTCGGCCGTATCGCGTCGGAAAGAATCGATTATTAAAAAGCTCCCTGATGCTTTAGATTTGATGACTATTTGTGTAGAAGCAGGTCTGACATTTGACGGAGCGATGACCAAGGTTGATGAGAAATGGGAAGATCCATTATCAAACGAATTTGGCCGAGTCGTAAACGAGCTGCAGCTGGGGAAAACCCGTCGTCAAGCGTTAAAAGATATGTCAGACAGATTGGAAGTGGCTGATGTTCAGACATTCGTCGCATCTATTTTGCAAGCTGATCAATTGGGTGTGAGTGTCGGTAAGGTATTGCGTATCCAATCAGATCAGATGCGCGTGCGCCGTCGGCAACGGGCCGAAGAAAAAGCACAGCAGGCGCCGGTTAAAATGCTGTTCCCAATGGTATTTTTGATTTTCCCTGCGCTGTTTGTTGTGTTGCTTGGCCCTGCGATTGTCCGCGTATGGCGGATCATGCTTTAAACCTAATTAGTTAGATTCCGGCTCCTGAGGTGCACCATGATATTTTCTTGTTGTGGTGCCCAGCGAGCCGTGGGGATACCTGCATCTTTTAAGAGCCTATTGGTCCACATGTTACACGTTTCGAAAAGATGATAATAGCTGGGAGATGCATAGAACTGATCTTTTAGATGCGGATAGAAACAGCAGTTGAGCGATTGAGGTTGCCCGTCACTGTCTAGAATGAAGGACGCCATAAATCCATCGATCAAAATTTGATATTGTTCAGTTGATATTTCGATTGGAATGCTGTTGGGTCCTTCTTTGACTCCCAATTCAAAATAAGAGACGTGTACGGCCGAAGATGTAGGGAGCAGCATAGAGCGAAACGCGATTGAAGCGGTTAGATCACTCCATTCCGGAACATCCTCATACAACCCACGATCACCCCAGCCAAACGCAATGTAGGCGGGGGTTTCCGTTTCTGGTTGCGGTTGAAACGTATTTGGGTCTAAGAATTCGGTCCAGTCGATTTGATCAGTGACCGTTGGTACAACGATGTCGGTATGGACCCCATTTGAGATAACGAAGATCTTGATGCCGTTTGGTGTCGGCCGAAAGTCATCATTAACAGTTTGATTTCCCAGCCACTCCCCCACGATGAAATAGCTGGCTACGCAAACACAAAGACCTGTAAAAATGCGCAGGCTGTATTTCCAAGTTAGTCTAAAAGCTTTCATTACTACTCTATAACGAGATTCATGACAGTTAAGTTCCGTTTCAGACTGAATCCAGCCTCTCGCAATAGCCCTTCAATTGAAGCTTGTTTAACGTCTTGTTGCATGACTACCGTTTTGGAACGCATATATCGCAGGCGGCGGCTGAGTTTGGCTACCATCGGCCGTTCGATTAGGTGTGCCCAGTCTTGATGAGATCGAATTTTTAGAGTGTATGGTCGGCCGAAATCATTTTCGATGATGCCAAGACCTACAATTTGTTTAGACTGGTTTTCAGCGACCCAAATTTCATGATTCGAGGCTGAGAAAAACCATTGAATCGATTGTTTTAAACCACGCCGATAATAAGAAGATTGTGGAGGGTCAGGCCAATTCAGCTCTTTTGGGAAAATGCTTTTATCTAATTGGTAGGCTTGCTTTGCATCTTCTGGTCGCAACGGCCGCAGAAGAAACTCACCATAATCGTCTGGTCTAGATCGACTGATAGGGGGCTTTGAGGCCACCGTTTTTAGCGCATACCAATTCATGCGCCAATCACGTACTTCGCCCACGTTGGTAAACCCTAGCTGTTCGTAAAGGGTAAAAGCGCTTTGGTTTTCTGTTTCGACTTGTAGGGCAATTTGATGGCCACCACGATTTTTGATATAGCGCACAACCTCGACCATCATTTTGCGAGCAATGCCTCGCCTACGAAAATCGGGGTGGACGGCCACATTAGCGACTAAGTAGCGCCCCTTAACTTTCGATTCTAGCAGCGACACATTACCGACGATCCGTTTGTTGATGCTGTAGACAAACCCTGGAACGATTTGCTCACGGCCGCTGAGAAAATCTTTTATTGAAAAACCGGGTGAAATCGTATGGTGGCCAGCGCCACGCAGATGCTGATTAAAAACCAGCTCTAGCAGTGCAATTACTTGACGTGCATCCTGTCTCACATGCATTGGTCGCACGTGGGATTGTGTTCTAACAGATGCCTGTTCTGATGGTAGATTCAATGTAGCCATACGATTAATTTGTATTTTACTACTCCTGTCAATTACTTTCCATTTCTTGAATGATATTGTCGGCAGATTGGGGCAAATTGTTTCGTTTGTTTGTTTTATTCTATGATTTGCTTAAACAAACACGGGTTGATTCACACCTAATTAGAAGGATAAGGTTAAAAGCTTACAAATTAGCTGGAATTTTGGAGCTATTGTTGAGACTGATAAAATAAGAGCCAATCAAGAGGAAAAATGCAATCAAGTTTTTTTGATGATAACAATAAAAGGCGCTTTTCGACTTTGGAAGAAATCAAAGAGCATATGATGGGAATGACCGATGACCCGCTTTATTCGGCCGGGACAAACATGGTCATTTGCCGGGGGAATCCGGCCGCCAAACTGATGATTGTGGGGGAAGCTCCCGGAACCAATGAAAATAAGCAGGGGAAGCCGTTTGTTGGAAAGTCGGGGCAATTGTTAAATCAAATCATTAAAGCGGTAAATTTAGATCCTGAACAGGATGTGTTTGTGACGAACGCTGTTTTTCGCTTACCACCCGGGACTGATGGCAAGGCGTTGCGCAAGCCAACCCCGGCCGAAATTGATTGGTACAAACCATATTTACAGGAAATCATTCAGGTTATTGATCCTAAGATCATGTTGTTGACCGGCGGTGTTTCGATGCGCTCTGTTTTGAATGAAACCAAGTTGGGAATCACCAAAATGCGTGGAAACTGGCAACAGATTGACGGCCGGTGGATCATGCCGATTTTTCATCCCGCTTATTTGCTGCGCAACCCATCCCGCCAACCGGACCAGCCCAAAGCACTTACGTGGCGAGATATTCAAGAAGTGCGTAAAAAGTACGACGAACTAGGTTTAGGGGGATCGGCCGAATAACCTGTTCGGCCGGAAATTTTTTGACTCAAACACACTCATCAAAAGCGGCGGAGCGGGGTGAACCCGGCTATGTTTGGCGGTCTGGACAAGATCGCCGTCTGCAAATGGTTCTGCAATGGAGCGATTTAAACGGGCGTGTGCTCGATAATGGGAGCGGCTTAGGAACTTGGATTCGAGCGTTTGAAGCATTTAATGGAGATGTGTTTGGGCTTGAAGTTGAGTTTGAGCGTATTACCCAATCGGTCACCCAGGGCAAAGGGGTATTGCAAGGGGTGGGAGAGACCCTGCCTTATGCCGATGATAGCTTTGACACGATTTTTAGTAATGAGGTTATTGAGCATGTGGTTGACGATGCTGCTTGTCTAAGCGAAATGGTGCGGGTTTTAAAGCCGGGCGGCCGGATCATAATCTTTTGCCCTAATCGTTGGTACCCTGTTGAGCAACACGGTATTTACTGGCAAGGTGAATACAAGTTTGGCAACATACCGCTCGTCAATTATTTACCTAATGTTTGGCGGGATAAGTTGGCCCCCCATGTACGGACCTACTCAAAAAGAAAGTTGCGCAAGCTGTATGCAGATTTGCCTGTGAAAGAAGTCTATCACTGCCGGATTTTTGGGGGATACGACAATATTGTTAATCGTCGGCCGAAACTGGGTAAGCTAATTCGACAAGTTCTTTACGGAGCAGAAAACAGCCCGCTTGCGGTTTTGGGTCTTTCTCACTTTTTGGTTCTAGAGAAAAATTAAAGCGTGTATTCGACCGCCTCGAACGTGCTGGTGTCAAACTCACTGATCCGCTCTCGCCCTAACGCACGGATCTGATCATTTACCGCTTCCGCATCGTGACGGAGCTTTGCCACGTTGATGCCGCGGCAGGTATCAGGCAGCGGGTCGAGCCACTGTTTAACACGCATCAGCATTTTTATCGCCCCGTTGTAGTTCCCACGCTCAATTTGTAGATATGCAACGCCAACCTGCAACACCCCACGGTATAAATCTCGGCCGGGTCCCGTGTCTTCATTCCAGGCATGCTCAAGCTCTTCGTGCGCATCAAAATAACTGCCTGCATTAAATAGCTCTAATCCCTTAATCGCCAGCGGGGCCAAAGGCTCTGCACAGGCCGCTTTGATCCCATCTGTGTCCGCTTTTCGCGCTTTTTTGCTGATGATTTTGCTCACATCACGCAAGAATATTTCTTGTGACACAGCTATTTCAGCCCCACGTGCTTTGGCAACCGCTTTTGTTTCGGCCGCCATATCGACTGCCCATGCCACAATCGGGGCGCGGCGGGTTGCAGGTGATGATTTTAGGATCGGCATCCACTTTTTCCAGTTGATGGCCAAATTATCCATGTCGATAAAAATCAACTTAGGGACCAAATTCACAATCGCCGCAAAGCTGCTGGCATCTTCCCCTTTGGTTGGCTCACCCGGCCGGTTCTTTTGCACCGCATCACCGGTGGCTGACGCCAGCAAATCGGCCGGACTGGTGAACGCATGAAGCAGATACCCTTGCTCATCGGCCGCTGTGCGAACCGCATCAATTAAACCGGCATTTTGTGAAAATAAAATCAGATTAGAAGGTGTCATTCTGCAAAATAGACTTCCGTATCCGTAATAATTACAAATCGGGTTGGGTTTTGCGTCACCACAAAATCAATCGCCTGTGGAACAAGCTCGCGCCCATCGGCTCCGGTTGCGCGGAACTGGTTGAGCAGCACGCCTGACCGGCTTAACTGCAAAATTCGATTGCTGCCTGGGTCCAAAATAAAAATAGAGGCGGTATTCCCTTCTCCGGCATATTTGATCGCCTGTGGGGCTAGGATCGGGCTTTGCAGGCCGTTGCGGGCCAATGTGTCAGACGTCCACGTTGTTCGGCCGTTGTAGTATTTCAGCAGCGTCCCATCTTCGTACAAAAACAGAACTGATCCATCAGATTCGTCGATCACAAAATCTACCGATTCTTCAAGATTTGGTGAATCATAAAATGTGATCGCCTGCCGCTCTTCTTGAATCACATAATTACCGTTGGATGGGTAGTAGCGCCAAACATAGCCAGCGTCATCATCTAGGACATATAAATTCCCGCCGTATTCGTTCATTTGCAACGGGTGGCGCCATGCGCTCGACATACCAAGCTGGATGACTCGGAGCTCTGTTTCTTCGGGGAAATAGCTGACGATAGCACCACGATTATCTAAAATCGCCAACGCTTCTCGGGGATTTTGCGAATCGAGCGGCCGCCACATCATATCTACAAACTGACCGATTGAGTATGCGCCGATTGCCCGGTCGGCCGTAACAATTGATGTGGGGGTGCCTGTTTCAATGGCGGGCAGTAAATCAGGTCCAGTTTGATGGTAATAGACAGCCTGCGATCCACCATCCAAAATATAAAACCCGTCTCCGGCCGTGGATGATTGAGCTACCACCGATTTAAGAGCAACCGTTTCACCCTCGTAACTGTGTAAGCGCTGCGCATTTAGCCGGAAAATTCCGTCCATTTCATCCAATTTGCGTCGGGCCGATTCTTGAATGCTCAACACTTCAGGTTCAGTGACACCACTTGCCAAGGCCCGTTCACCCAGTTCTAGCACCTGCAAAAAGCGGGCGCGTTGCAAAGATGGGTCGGTTTCTTGCTCGGCTAAAATTTGCGTGGCAGCCATTTGTTCAAGCAGTTGGCTGCGCTGTTCGTTCGACTCGTTACGCAGATAAATGCCGAAAAAAAGCAGAGCCATTATGATTGGCACCAAGACTGAAATGGCGGCCAATGCGGGCCATTCACTTCGCTCTTTAGGCATTTCTGGCGTGTTTTGGTCAATTGCATCGGTTGATGGGGTGTCGAACTGCTCAAGCACTTCGGCCGCTTTTCCGGCCGCACGTGAAACCCCGGCCGCCGCACCTGCTACCGCTCGTTTGGGCATCCCCATCCCACTTACTAATGTTTCATCAGGATCAACGGTGTCATCGTCATTCCCTTTGCCGCGTCCTGTCAGGCCGCCCACACTAAAGCGCGGTATCCCCATGACAGATTTTTTTGCTGATTGTTTGTCTAAGATCTCAATGTGAAACTTGCTGTCTTTGTAGAGCTGTGGCGGATCGCTTGTAAAGCGAATCATAATCACTTTGAGTGGCTGGTCGGCCGCGATATCGGCTAAATCGGCTAAAGAGCTTTCAACATCGTTGTAGGCCAGCGCCCCTTCTAGCGTTGTGCCGGGAATGACGGCAAGCCATGGGTCAACCAATAAAAATTGAACCCCTTCTTGGATACGGTAGTGCTCAAATCGAAAATCGAGATTAACCCCTTGCCCCAAAGGTGTAATGCGATCTGGCTCATTTGTAGGGATTTTTTCAACACCAAATTTATGCCCCATCATGGCTAAAGAGGGGCCGGTTTGGACGATGTAGATCTCATCGTTTTTGTAGACGACGCTGGTTAAGGCTGCCTCTCGGTTAACCGAATCATTCGACATGTTCCACTTGAGCAATAGCCCGTTGATATGGCGGGCCGCCTGGCGTAAAGCGGAATTAACCGTTCCGCCGGTGCGGAAGTAAAAGGTGGAAAATGCATCGGCCAGATCCTCGGCCAAAATGTCGTATTGATCAGATACGGCCGGGAACAAAGTGATGTGTACAAAAAGGATGTCCGCTTGGCGAGTTCGGTCGGCCGTACGCGGAGCACCATGCCCGATCAATCCAGAGATTTTAGAGCCTTCTTGTACCTCTCCATTTTTTTTGTCTAGGTAGCCGGTTACCGCCAAAAGATCCATAGTGGGATTATAGCCGTTTGATCATTCTACTCAACATAAAATGATGGTTTCTTATCGTCTATTTCTCCTGTAAGCCTGCGATTGATACGAAATAGTTAGTGGTTCTTTTTGCTGCTTAAATTTAGAATAGGGTGAAACAGACACCACTCGGCAAAAATTTGGTTGAGTAGTCTAAAATTTTTGGAGAAACCCATGACAATCAACCCCGATATTTATTCTGAACTTTCAGATCACATCAAGCCTTCACCCATTCGTGCGCTCATGCCATTTATTCGGCAGCCGGGTGTTATCAGTTTTGCTGGCGGGCTACCTGCTCCAGAAACATTTCCGGTCAAACAAATCCAAGAAATCACCCACAATATTTTAGAGGAAGAGCCCGGGTCAGCATTGCAATATGGGCCAACCACAGGGGACCCTCGTTTGCGCCAGGCGGTTGCAGATCGGCTATCTAAAAAAATGGGGGTAGACATTGAAATGGATCAGGTGATTATCACCACCGGATCGCAACAAGCTCTTTTTTTGGCCGCCATGATTCATGTGAATCGGGGGGAATCGGTGGGGGTTGAATCCCCTACATTTACAGGTGGCTTATCTGCTTTTGATCCGTTTTATCCGAACTTTGTCCCATTTGAAATGGATCAGGATGGAATCAAAACGGATCAGGTTGAAGCCTGGTTTGCGGCCGGTAACAGCTTGAAAATCCTGTACACGATTCCAGATTTCCAAAATCCAACCGGAGTCACACTATCACTCGAGCGGCGCAAGCATCTGGTTGAACTGGCGAAAAAACACAACTTTATCATTATCGAGGATGCTCCCTACACCGATTTACGCTACTCGGGTGAAGCGGTTCAATCTGTTTATTCTCTAGATGATTCTGGCCATACTTATTACTGTGGCTCGTTTTCTAAAATCTTTTCACCCATTCGGTTGGGATGGCTGGTTGCCCCTAAAAGTGTGATCGATCGGTTAAATGTGGCCAAACAGCCGGTTGATACCTGCTCACCGATGTTGACCCAGGCATTGGTGTATTACTTTTTAACTCAGAACTATTTGGAGCCACAAATCGAAAAAATCACCGCGTTTTATAAGGCTCGGCGAGACGTGATGCTGAAGGTTTTGGATGAAGTGATGCCAGAGGGTGTGACTTGGACGCGGCCGGAAGGGGGAATGTTTGTCTGGATAACTGTGCCGGAACATGTAGACGTTCAAGCGTTGTTCCACAAAGCGATTGAAAACAAGGTTGCATTTGTGACAGGCAGTGCGTTTTTTATTGAGGGGGCGGCTAAGCAAAACACTTTACGTGTTAATTTTGTGAGTGAAAACGGGGAACAGATTGAAGAGGGGATTAAGCGGTTGGCCCAATCATTGAAAGAGATGCTCTAAGGTCAGACATTTAAGCAAACTTGTTGAGCGAAATTTCAGGCAGTTTGGATAGGTTTGCTTGGGCGGAGCCAATGGCGGTAAACAACCAAGGCAATAGGTATGTGAATGTGGTGGCGATAAAGGCGCACTTTACGGCCAGTATTGCATAATCGAGTAGCCGGCCGGTTTCGTAAACGGTGGTGACAGGTGCCCAATTGTTGATTAGGTAAAGCAATGCACTTATGACTGCGAACCCTAATACCGAACTAAGTGCTCCTTCACCCCAACTGCCAGACGGTCGGAATCCAAGCCGGCCGGTTTCGAGCGCAATTCCGGTGCCGATACCGGTTAGAAGTGCCAATGCGCTGACGGCATTAATGAAGCCTAGCTGCCATGCCCGCCAATAAAAAGCGGGATCGATGTTTCCAATCCCCGTGTAGCCACTGGCATGAACCCAACCGATCAATCCAAAATACCCGGCCGCTAATACCATAGGGAATAAAACAGCCATCCAAAACCGTTGTCCTAAAATCCTGCCTGCAAACGCTTTTCCAAACCGACGGTTCCATATAGACCAGCCACCGATAATTGCGACACCAAATAAAAGCCCTAACAGAACGTCGATAAAAGAAGCGACCCCCAAGTAGATTTGGCTAACACCGGTCAGAATCGCCATCAAAATAAATACGACCAGAACTAAATCTGCACGGATTAATCGTTTAAACGGGAGGATAAGCAGAAGGGCAAAGGCGATGTTGATGTTCGGGGCAGAAAAACTGCCGCTTTCTTCTAGCAACACTGTTGGGTCTAGCCAAAATGGGGATGGGAACTGGATGACATGCTGTAGGATCGAAAAGATTGCTAAGACGACTCCCCATAAGTAGAGATATTTTGAACCAAGTGCTCGATTTTTCCCCCAATAAATGACCAAAAAAAGTAGAATCACAAATTCTGGTTCGGTGACAGCATTAATCACTTGCATTAGTGAATGCAAATTCAAAAAATTTTCTTGGAAAAGCCGAGTTAGTGATATCCCGTTTTCCACGAATAGTTCCATACCCATGTCGCACTTGCTCTTTACCGCCTTCAATCTTGCTTAAATAGGCGGTGTTTAAATGTATTTATCTTTTTTAACAGTTGATACCAGAGAGTCTATTCAGATTTTGGCCCGAATACTTTGCATAGACCTCATTTGGGCGCTAATGTTACATTAATATTTCTAGATCGCAAGAGCAAAAATTAATCAATGGCTAATATTTGTATTTTTAAAGATTAAGAGAGGTTAAGTAACCCTGATATTTAATCGATCCGTCATATTTTCATAACGGTGCCGACGTATATTGTTGATACGTGGCTTCACTACAAACTCTTTCTTTGCGAGCTTGCAAGCGAAGAGGATCATGAAGCAACTTTGATTTTTATAACGAAACTCAGCAATAGGAGTTAAAATTTATTATGATGGCAATGAACGAAGCGGAAGGGGTTAAAACAACACCCCCTGCAAAACTAAACACAAAAATCCTGATCGTTGAAGACGAAGATCGGATTCGTAACTTTTTATTACGCGGCCTTATGTATGAAGGCTATGATGTAGAGTCAGCCTCTAATGGTCCAGAAGGGCTGCGGCTGGCGGAAAATTTCCGGCCGGACTTGGTCTTGCTTGACCTGATGCTACCCGGCATGGATGGATTTGAAGTGTGCCGCCGTCTGCGCGACACAACCAATATCCCCATTATGATGTTGACGGCCAAAGAAGCGATTGAAGATCGTGTGGCGGGCTTAGACGCTGGTGCAGATGATTACTTGGTCAAGCCATTTGCTTTTGATGAGCTACAGGCTCGGATCCGGGCGATTTTGCGCCGTGCACCATCTAATCCACCCCAGATTTTGCGCTTTGGCAATTTAGAACTAGACACTGGCACCCGTCAGGGCCGCCGTGGCGAATTCACTTTTGACTTAACGATCAAAGAGTACGAATTGCTTGACCTGTTCATGAACAACCCACGAAATGTTCTGACCCGTGACATTATTTATGATCGGGTGTGGGGATACGATTTCGGCCGGGATAGCAATATTATTGAAGTTTATGTGCGCTACTTGCGCCAGAAAACAGAGCAAGACGGCATGAACCGTCTCATCCACACCGTGCGTGGCGTTGGCTACGTGATGCGTGAGGAAGAATAACATTCGGAACCAATCGGGCTGATCAGCTAACTAGTTGATCAGCTCTTTCAATTTATGTCCTTTCGCGTCCGCCTGACCGTCATTTACGCCACTATCCTAACCGCCTTTTTTCTGTGCTTTGCAGGATTTAGCTATTTTATGGTCAGGTTGACCCTGATTGGAGCCTTAGACGACAACCTACTTTCCTTAACTGAAAAAGTCATTACGTCGGCCGAAGTGTATGAGCAAGGGGAGCTAACGGTTTTAAGCTTTCCTGAAGATGTGGGGATATTTAAGTCCGCATCTATTTTTATGATTGTGGCTGATCACACCGGCCAAATCATGTCGCAAACAGACAATTTGCAGGCGTATCAGGGGCTGCTTACCCAAATAGAATCTGACTTTAGCGATCCTGAATTTAAGATTATCGAAATTAGCGGCCAAACGCTGCGTGTTTTGACCTACCCATTGATCATTGATGATGACTCATCTGTGACCGGCCAACGATTGGTCGGCTATATTCAAATGGGGCAGTTGATGGATAGTTTCCAAACGACGCTACAGCAGTTGGGCGTTATTATGGTGGTTACAGGTGGGGCGGTGTTTGTCTTCTTCCTCTTTATGGGGGCTGGTACAACCCACATGATGCTCCGGCCGTTGGCGGAAATCACCCAAGTTGCTTTGCAAATTACCAGGGCCGACGACCTAAGCCGACGTATCCCCGACCGCGGCCGAAACGATGAAATTGGTGATCTGACCCTAGCACTCAATCAAACATTCCAACGCCTAGAAAATCTGTTTAAATCACAGCAGCGACTCCTCGCCGACGTCTCACATGAATTGCGGACACCGCTTACGTCTATCCGAGGCAACCTAGACCTCATGCAACGGATGGGTGAAATGGATGAAGATTCGATTGAGATTATGCAGGATGAGTTAAAACGGATGAGCCGTTTGGTCGGCGACCTGCTACTTTTGGCTCGGGCTGACGGTGGTAGTACTCCGTTGCGCAAAATCGAAATGGAGCTGGATACAGTTGTGCTTGATGTTTATCGGCAAGTTCAGCCGTTGGCGCTTGAGCAAAATGTAACTGTTAATTTGGCCGGCATTGAACCGATTCGAATCTTTGGCGATATAGACCGGATTCGTCAGCTTCTACTAATCTTGGTCGATAATGGAATTAAATATACTGAATCTGGCGGTAGTGTGGATCTGCGACTCTCGAGGGTGAATGAGCGTGGGGTGATTAGCGTGGCTGACACCGGCCCCGGTATTGATAGCGATCATCTCCCTTATATTTTTGACCGCTTTTATCGGGTGGATAAGGCTCGCAGCCGGAATCAAGGTGGCTCTGGTTTAGGGTTATCTATTGCAAATTGGATTGTAAAAGCTCACCAAGGCGATATTCGTGTAGACAGTAAGGTGGGAGAAGGGACCACGTTTACTTTGTCGTTTGATATCTTAGAAGACATCTATACAAATGGGCATATCGAGCCGGAGGAGACGGAGCGTGTTTCTTCTATTCGACTTCCACTGCCTAGTTTGCGTTCACGCAACCGTAGTTAGCCTGCCTCTATAACCAGAATTTTATCAACTGAGTCTACAACCTCATCGGCCGCTTTTTGTAGGGCGGCCGTATCCCCGCTTCCACCAGAAATACCGATGCAGCCTGCTAGCTCTCCATTTCGGCCGAATGCGATATCACTGAGGGCGTCACCCACCATCAACATTTGTGCTGGTGTAACTTCGAACTTGTCACAAATAATCTGTATCGCTTCTGGGTTTGGCTTGTTCGCAACCGGATCATTGCCGCAGTAATAGTCAGTGATCAGAGTGTCAACGCCCATGATTTGGGTGGCTGCTAGTGCGGGTTCCCGATCGTCGCTGGTCGCAATGATAATTTTCACCCCGGCCGCGATCCACCGTTCAAACGCACCGCGCACATCGCCGACAGGCTGAACCATTTCATCTGTCATCACCACAGGTTCAGAAGCGACTTCGCCTACGAGCTCTTCGGCGCCGTGCCAATCTATCCCGGCCTGAAACAAAACGGTCATTGCGACTATGCTGATCTTTTCTAGTGTTGACACTGCCACCGGGCTTTCTGGCACAACGCTGGTGTTCGGCCGGTCAAAACCGAGCGAGCGATCTAAATCTAACCTGAGCTGATTCATGTCTACACGGTGATGGGCTTCTACTTTTGACAACAATCGGCCGATCCAATTTTTGATCCAGTTTCCCCACATCGTGTCGAACTCCGCTATCGTTCCATCTTTATCACAAATAATGATTTGAATGTCTGCAAATGATTTGTTGTTTACTTGAATAAGTGCCATCGGGTTTTTCTCGGTTGACCATTTAATATGCCGCACAATTATAGGCAAATTCTGAGCCAAAGATGATAAATTGACAGGTTGCAAAATGATTTTATGCGAATCCGAAACTATTCTACGTATTGTATGTTTTAGAACTACAGATTGTATATGAGGGAATGACCTAAATCCCTACTTTTCAAATCGGTTTTAAGATAAATTCTGTTTTGGAAAGTGACTTTTAATATTGGAAGAAACTTCGAATGGTATCCCCCCTTAGGAGGGTTTAAATAGGAGGGTTTAAATAGGAGGGTTTAAATTTTTCCAGCTGCGTACAATCAGTAAAACATTGACTTTAGGAGATTATTTTGGATACATCCAACCGTGCGTTAATCACAGAAATTGACGATATTCGATCAATTACCGCCCCGGGCCTACTTAGTAATGAAGAAAAAGATAGGCTTATAGAAAGAGCCTTTGTCGGCTTGTACCGTTGGTATGTTTCCCGTTCGCAGGCTACCCGCAACTGGAACCCTAATACAACAATCGATTGGAAAAACATGCGTACAGATCACTCAGAGAAGCTCAATACGATTATTGAAGGCTTTTTTGCAGTTGAACAATATGTGCCAGATTACGTTTTAACCTTGCTAAAAGTTGTGCGTAAAAGTTACGGCCGCTCTCATTTCCATATCCGTTGGGGGTCCGAAGAAGAAAAGCATTCAGACCTGTGGGAAAACGCACTACTGTTTTCTCAATTCCGCACCCCAGAATGGATCGAAAACTACAAAGAATCGTTGCGCAGCAATTCGTGGGAACTGCCTTGGGATAGCCCGTTGCACATGATCATGTACACCGTCATCCAAGAACGGGCGACACAGGTAAATTATTTGAACGCCGGTTTGATCGCACAAGGTAAATCAGAAGATCCCAGCTTCCAGAATGATTTAGATCCGGTTTTGGCTCACGCTTCACAAATTATCGCGATCGACGAAGCAGCACATTACAATTTCTTTATGGAAGGGGCTCGTCTTTACCTTTACTACTATCCGGCTCAAGCTTTAGAAGCGATGCAAGACGTGATTCAATTCTTTGCTATGCCGGCCGGTAGCTTGATCCCTGACTACGACAAATTTGCAGAAGTTGTTGCGGCCGCATCTGTTTACGGCCCTCGTGAGCATTTGCGCGATGTGGTTGATGTGGCTTTGAAAAATCTGAATGTTGAAAGCCGTAAAAAACTACGCAAAGGGATCGAAAAATACCGCCAAGTACCTGACATGGGTGGCAATTTGCGTGAGACTGCTATTTTTGACTTGCTCGATTATGAGGGAGTTGAGAAGAAAGTTCAGAAGCTGTTC
>JAHDEN010000165.1 GCA_020628815.1 Chloroflexota bacterium
AATTTCTTCTCGGGATAGGCCTGTTTTTTCTTGGATCATGCCCATTTCATACTCATTAACAGTCAGCATGTAACAGCCATCCAAGCCTTCTAGCAAGTCTTCACCAGACAGCCAGATTGTTTGCTGGCTGGGGTCATAGATGTAATCTAGTCCTTTGCTTTTTGCTTCGCGAACGTAAGCTTGCATTGCACCCGGGTCATTTGGGGAAATGATAGCTAGGTTTGCGGTTGGAGCATCGGCCGCGAATGAAAGCTCACCTGCATGAGCCATTGCACCGGTATAGAAGCTCGCAATTTGATTTTGCTCTTGATCTGTATTGGCAAAAAACGAAGCGCAGGCTTTATCAGCAATAACTTTAGTAGCGGTTGTATCAACCCCAACATTTTCAAGCCAGGTTCTATACTCGGCGAAGTCGTTGCCGACAGTTGCCATTAAAGCTGGCGTACCGCCCAACAAACCCAATGTATAGGCGATATCGGAGCCGGTGCCGCCTCGCAGCTTCACCATATCTTCAACCAAAAAGCTTAGGCTTATTTGGTGTAACTGATCAGGCAGAAGGTGATCAGTAAATTTGCCCGGAAATTTCATGAGATAGTCGAATGCGACTGATCCCGTAACAACAATGTTCATTTAGTTTCTAATTAAAAGGTGGATTTTTGTGTTTCAGAAATTGAATGCACCCAGCTTTTCGGTTTGGTTTGAAACACAGTAATTTTTGAAAGAATGCCGAGTCCCCGGAGGAAATTATAACACAGGAATACTATCCAATAGACCTTTCAAAGGAAATTACGCAAATCATTAAAGTCGCTTTTGCAATAGTTATAGTAATTTCCAGAAAACCGCTTCATTTATTGGATGAAAGGTACCCTTCCCAAATTTAGCACGATTTGATATATCTTAGTATTCACACTCCTATTCCTTTCAAATCAAAGGAAGTTGATTTACACGCCCACAGGCTCAATGCCTAGCGCGAAAATCATTTGAATCAATAATTGTGCAAAACCCGTTCCAGTTTTTTTGTTTATTTTAAAGCTGAAACTCAAATCAACCCCACTTTCCGTAGAGACTCAATTCAATATGACTACCTCTAATATGCCCCAAATTTTAGTTTGTGAACAACTTGAACCTGTAGGACTTGAATTACTCAAGAATCATGGTGACGTAATCCAGAAAGTTCACCTATCCAAAGATGAGCTAAAAGTAGCGATTCAAGATGTAGATGCACTCGTTGTGGGAGCAAAAACAAATATAACCGATGATTTGCTATCAGCAGCAAAAAAGCTGCGTGTCATTGGATCGGTGGGCTCAACTCTCAAAAATATCGATGTGGCCAACGCCAACCATAGAGGCGTACAGGTTGTCAGTGCCGCTGAAGCGATTGTGGCGCCAACGGCCGAGTTGGTTATGGGGCTACTGCTAATGTTGGCTCGTAAAATCCCCACGGTTTTAGAAGATGCGGCCCCACATTTGGGTACTGGGCTAGCTGGTAAAACTTTAGGCTTAGTTGGATTTGATACGGTTGCAAAGCAAATTGCCAGCTTAGCACATGCGTTTGGTATGCAAGTCCTAGCCTCAACCAAATTAGCAAGTGTTGAGATCAACCAGCTTACACATGTGCAATCGGTAGAGTTTAAAAGTCTTCTGCAAAAATCAGACTTTGTTAGCGTGCATGAGAATATTAAAGATAAAGACAAAGTATTGATTGGGAAACGAGAACTGTCGATGATGCGACCAACCGCATCCCTAATTAATTGCAGCTCTGATAACCTAGTCAATCAAAAGGCTGTTTTTAACGCGCTTAGCGGGGATGAGATTGCAAGTGTTGCGCTAGATGCTGATACGGCCGACCTCGCCTACAAACCGCTTGCTGGGCATAAAAACGCAATTATTACACCGTCTATTGCGTCCAACACGGCCGAATCATTCCAAGAAATTTCGCTGGCTGTCGCAGAGCAGATAATCGATATTCTTGAGCATAACGAACCAAGCGCCCTACTACCGCTGGCAGTTGTACCACTTGAAAAAATTATGCCCCATGAAAGTATTGATCAAAAACGTGTTGATCGACTAAAGGGGCGTTTAGAAGAATCTGGCTCCCTAAAGAACCCGCCGATTGTTACCCCGCTTGAAGATCGATATATGGTGTTAGATGGCGCCACACGAACTGCGGCACTAAAACAGTTAGGATATCCACATGCGGTTGTTCAGATCACCACAGAAGAGCAAGGTTTAGGTCTACATACGTGGTATCACGTTATTCAGCAAATTAGCGCTACCGACTTAAAAAAGCTGCTCGATGATCTACCGCATATTACGTTAGAGCAGGTTCCGGCCGAAGAAGCGCCCGATCGCATGTTTGAATATGGAGCCTTATGTTTCTTCCATTTTGGGAATGGAGAAACCTATTTAATCCAACCAGAAGTCGGTGCCAATCGGCTTGATGCCTTGAATTCACTCACAGAAACATACATCGAAGCATCATTCGTTGACCGGACGCTTGAGAGCAATATGGGACGCTTAAAAGGTGAATATCCTGACCTGACGGCCCTTGTTGTTTTTCCTGAATATACGGTTGGGCAAGTGATGCAGGTGACGTTAGGAGGCCGTTATTTTCCGGCCGGAATCACACGCTTTTTAATCCCCGGCCGGATTTTGCGCGTCAATGCGGATCTCGATATCCTAAAATCACAACAAATGTCTTTGAACGAAAAGAACCGTTGGTTACGACGCCATCTCGAAGAAAAGATGGAAGGGAACCATATTCGTTTTTACAGCGAAAGTATTTATCTGCTAGACGAGTAACCTGCCTTTCTAGCAATTTAGAAGCTGTTTAAAAGCCCCGTGATCTTAATGGTCCGGGGCTTTTTTTATGCCTTGCATGTCCGAATGGAACCTATCGAGCCAAGCCGTCGTTTTACCTCCATACCAATCAATCGCAGATCTTATCTGCAAGCCAACAGGAGAATATAAGATGAAGAAACAGATCATATCGATACTGGCGTGTTTAACATTGCTAATTGCCGCTTGTGGCGGCGCTGATTATGCAGTTGAAGAGGTGGCAGAGGAGGTGAGCTACGATGTAGAAAGTGAAATGTCAGGGGCGGAAGCTGTAGACTCTGTTGCAGAAGTCTCGACTCAAAACCAAGATGGTTCAGATGATGGGGGAATATCTCTGGCAGAACAGCAAGGTATTGCACCCAGAAGAACAAGAATGATCATCAAAGATGGTCAGATCGGTCTCATGGTAGATGATACTCAAAAAGCCCTTGATAGCGTTGGTCAGATGACAGCTAGCATTGGTGGCTACATTATTGAGCAAAATGCATACACATTAGATGGATATGGATATGTCACCATGCAAATCGGTGTTCCGGTGAGTGAATTTGAGCGAGCTATGGTAGCTCTTCGTAAATTAGGAACTGTTACTCAAGATGGTGCGTCTGGAACCGATGTTACAGATGAGTTTGTAGATTTGGGATCACGCTTGGAAAACCTTGAGATTAAACGTGAGCGGCTGCGCACATTCATGGCAGACGCGAAAAAGGTGGAAGACATTCTGAAAATCGAGGCTCAACTTTCAGAAGTGGAAGAAGAGATGGCGATCATTCAAGGGCGGATAAACTTTTTGAAAGATCGATCTAGTTTTTCAACCATCAGCATTCAACTTGACCCGATTATTCTCACCCCAACGCCAACCGTCGCCCCTAACCCAACCCCAGAGGTGTGGAGACCGGCCGATACAGCCATAGTAGCGTCTTCTCAACTTAGAACAACAATGCAAAACACGGCCGATGCCGTTATTTACACCGGAATCATCTGCGGCCCTTGGATATTGCTTTTACTAATTTTAGGGTTTGGGTTTGTTAGTGTGAGTCGCCGATTTGGATTCAACTTATCTAGTATCACCCGGCGTGAAACGACGGCGCAAGCTCCTTTGCAGAATTTAAATGAGTCGGCATCAAACCCGGCCCAGTCAGAAACAGCGGAAGATTAAAGGATTATTTTTGCCCTGTCAGAAGATTGACTTTATCTGACAGGGCGATTTTTAATTCCAACGCTTCCAGTCTACGGCAATCACACCCTGCATCCCCCGCAGTTTTTGTGTAAACCATTCCAAATCATTCATCTGCTCAACAGTTACTTTCATATTGAGCATGGTTAAGCCTGATTTACCCTCTATTTCAGCCTTTGTGCTGGTTAGCTTAATGTTCCGGCCGCTGATTAGTTTCGCAATATCTTCGGTCAAATTCGGCCGACGATACGCCTTCACTAAAAGCGGCACATCCCAAGTGTCAGCATCATCCAACCCCCAGCTCACATCAATCACCCGCGCCGGCTCTGACAAAGCGATCTTGTGGAATTGAGAACAAGTGACCCGATGCACAGTAACCCCACGGCCGCGCGTAATATATCCTTTTATCGGCTCTGGCGGGATCGGCATGCAGCAATTCCCCATGTGGTAAGCGAGTCCAGCTAATCCTTCAATGATGAGCCCTTTTTGGGGATTCTTAGCCCGTCTAACAGAAACATCTTCAAACAGTTCGGGATCTTCTTCGGTTTCTACAGGTTCTTGAATTTTGGTGTCTTTCTTCCGGTCAATAATCAGTCCGATTGCGCCGGTTAATTGAGAATATGAGATGTCACCAAACCCGATTCGAGCGTAAAAATCATCCTCGTTGCTCTCCTCAAAAAATTCTACTAGTTCGGCAGGCACAACCACATCACCATGTTTTAAGCGGCGTAGTTCTGCTTCAACCAGCTCAAGCCCGCGCAAAACATTTTCTTCCCGCTCGTTATCCCGAAACCATTGGCGAACCTTGCTACGTGTCCGGCCGCTGCGTGCGTATCCGGCCGTTTCGCTCATCCAGTCCCGACTCGGCCCGCCTCTTTTGGCCGTCATAATCTCAACTCGGTCACCCGGTTGCAGCTGATAACTCAACGGAACCATCCGCTTGTTCACACGTGCCCCCCGACACCTATGCCCTACTTCTGAGTGAATGCGGTACGCAAAATCGATCGGGGTTCCCCCTTCTGGCAACTCAATCAAATCATCATTCGGAGTAAAGACATAGATCCGTCGATTGAGATCATCAATGTTGACCATCCGATTTTCAGTTGGGGCATCTTCTGGTGCTTCATCGCGCAGGTCAATCAGCAACTGCTGTAACCACTTAACCCGCTTCATCATTTCACCAGACGGTTTGCCACCCTCTTTATACGCCCAGTGAGCAGCCACACCTCGTTCTGCATCGTCGTCCATCGCCTTTGTACGAATTTGAACTTCAAGGACTTGACCTTCCGTATCATAAATGGCCGTATGCAAAGAGCGATATCCGTTCGGTTTTGGATTTGCGATGTAGTCATCAAACTCTTCCGGGATGGGTGACCACATCCCATGAACCAGCCCCAAAACCTGATAACAGTGGCCGATATTATCACCCTCGATGACTACGCGCATTGCACTCAGGTCATAAATTTCTGAAAACGGCAACTTTTTCCGCTCCATTTTTCGATGAATAGAGTAAATGTGTTTTGACCGCCCTTTAACAGAGGCTTGAATACCTTGAAGCTCTAATTTTTGCTGTAACTCCGAGATACGCCTTTCAATCCGGTCATCCCGCTCCTGCTTCTTTTCAGCGATTTGGCTTGCCAAGGTTTTATAGATTTGAGGGTTTAAATAGCGGAATGAAAGATCCTCAAGCTGCCACTTCATATGCCACATTCCCAATCGGTTGGCGATGGGAGCATAAATTTCGGCCGCTTCTCGGGCTACCATTTTTTGATGGTCAGCATCGGACAACTGACTAACAAATTTTAGATCGGTCAGACTGTCAGCCACCCGAATAACCAAAACCCGAATGTCATCGTCTATTGAATTTAGGATTGCTCGGCGCAACTTTTCTAGCTGAACTGGATCATCTTTTTTGCCCAATATCTGCGTGTACGGCATCAATCGATTGACCCCATCCACCAATTTAGACACCCCATCCCCCAAAGTATTGCGCAGACGAGCTAGGTTAAAATCAGAATTGTAAAACTCCTCTGTTAGCACATCATGCACCAGCCCTGCGGTTGTCGTCACATGATCAAATCCAATGCGTGCTAAATGCCATGAGACAACTCTGTCGTGTTCAAGATAAGACTCCCCACTCAAGCGCAGGCGATCTTGGTGAATTTCGGCCGCAAAGTTATGTGCTTTGTGCAAATCCTTAACTTCGGCCGAACTACCATCGCTATTTGTTAGCGCAGCAATCTGGTCTAAAGTAGGGATTAGGATGTCATTATTCATTTGAACAAAAAAAGCGTCTCCCACATTCTGGGGAAGACGCCATCTGTATATATCTTATTGTGAACAGTGTGGTGTCTAAAGCAATGCTTTGCCAAAAAACCGATTACTGCCAGACACGTTTAAACGGCGAACCCTTGAGTATTTCCCCTTTTTGCGGACTTGAAAGATAAATTGGAAGGGGTGGATTGTTACACCAATAGCTACGATTCAGTTTTATCGTCTTCGGCCGATTGTGAAGACATTTTTCCGGTCAATGCGTTTAAATCGATCCCACCTAAACTGTTGGATGCACTTTGACCCATCTGGTTTACATTTTCTGCCCAATTCTGGCGATTTTCATTCACAATATTTCGCCATTCAACGCTACGCTCGGCCAATTTAGATCGTGTTTCTTCCCCAGATTGTGGAGCCAAAACAACAGCAACCGCTGCCCCAACAAGCCCACCGATAATAAATCCGGCCAAAAATGCCCCAAAACCGCTTTCTCTTTCGTTATTACTCATAATTTTTTTCCACTTTTCTGAACGCTTTACCGTGCCACTTAATCTGGCAAATTCCGTTTTCGGGGACCAAACAAGACTTTAAACCCTCGGCCTATTCCAGCGATAAAACTGGTGGTTTTAATCGTAGGTTCAACAACATTTTTGCTAACGAAGTTAGTTGTCTCTTGAACCATAACCATTGTTTCGTTTGTCTTCTCTAAAATCGGCCGAATCTCATAGTCGATCATATTAATCAACCGGATCAAGGCGACAAATACCATCGTCAGCACAACAACGGCCGAGCACGAGGTTAATGCGAACAGCATGATAAATACATCACGCATCGCTTCGATTCTGTCTGGATATGCAAAAGCTAGCCAAATAATTAAGCCAACCAGCAAAAGCAGCACAACTGAGACCACGGTGACCGAAATCCATACAAATTTTTGAGGAATTCGGGGCTTTTGGTCTGGATTGTAGCTGGTAGAGTATGTTGACTGAAGATCTTTTGTCATAAAACGTTTTTAACTCACAGAAGTATAGCAGTTGCAGATTCTTGATTCAAAAAAACTAAGGATTATCAAGTTCAAACAGCTCGAGCATTTCAGCCGCCGATAGCTTTCCGGTATTCCGAAATATCATCACCGTTGGTTGGTCATAGACCGTATAACTTTCATCTGCTCGGACCAGCATCAACTGAAGCCGCGCATTGTAATAGTCAGTCATGACGGCCGGTGGTGATAAATTGGGCCAATCAAAAAGATGGGGAACCAAATGAAGCGGGCCGATGCGTGGCGGCCGGTCTTGCACAAACGCCAGTTCATACCCTAAAGCGCCATCAAATAAAAGCTGGTGAAACTGGCCCGAGTTTGGATACCGGCCGGGCAATCTGGGGGCCACCCCATAACTCCGGTTAGATGGGATCACGTAATAATCCCCTTCTGCTAGCGTTTGTAGATTAAGCTCAAGCTTTTCAACCGTATCTAGCGCACCCGAGCGACTTAACCAATTGACGTCCTGAATATTTACCCGGTTCCGATTGATTCGCCGGCCGTCAACAAGTACGGAAGATGGGAGGTATTCGTCCCAAGCTTCGTTGACAACCACAGATTGACTTGGGACATTATTGAGCATCCAAAGCGATGCAGCTTGCCACGGATGCACCTGATTGTATATGGAGGAAAAGGCTATGGCATACGCAAGCGTAAAGCTAAACACCAAGCCTATCGCCAAACGACGCCCCCCATCCCACCGAATTTGGTTGAGCAACCATGCTGCAAAAACCATAATAAACGGGGATAACGGCAATAAATACCGCATAAATTTTGTATGGAACTGACCGGTCGTTAAAAAATATGGCAGGCACCAAGCCAAAAGAATAATACCTTTGACCCAAATCGAATCAAACGTCTCAACCCGCAGATCCCTTATACCTCGCCAAAGTGCCAGAACGGTAAAAATCCCAAAAGCGATGAAGCCAACATAGCCTAAAGCCGCCCCCATTCCCCAATTTACCTGGTTCTCGATATGGTATAAAAATGGCAACGTGCCATCGTATTGTCGGATAAATGGAAAGGCATCTCCCCCATTCACCATCACATTTTGCGCTGAAATATTGTCAATATAGCAGGCTCCCGGAATTAATCCTTCAAGCACTGCACCACTTTCGCCAAAATCTAGTGCACAGCTTGTGTCCAAAATTGCAAAAGGATTGGTGATGAAAAATGTGATGAGCACGATTAAACCATATTTGGTTAAACGCCATACAAGCTGCTGCCGCGACAAAATAATGATGACGATGAGGGCAGGTAGCCCCAGCATGATTGCGCTAAATTTTGAGCCGATGGCTAGTCCGGTGGTTACTCCGGCCCAGAACAACCATTTGGGAAAAGGGTTCGGATCATGATCAAAGATTTCTTGTTTAGGTGGCAAGCTCCAAACCAATAGCAAGATCGACGCTGTGACGAAAAATGCCATGGCGGGGTCAGAGATAAAGAAGTGGGCTTGCTGAATGTGCATAACGGTAACAGCCAGAAATGCGGCCGCAATTAGCCCCACTCGGGTCCCCGCCAAGCTTCGGCCGAGCAAAAACACAGCCATAACAGTGAGTATGTCGTACAGCCCGCTCATCCACCGGCCAACCAAAGTAACCCGATCGAATAATGTTAACGCTGAAAACCAGCTGATCTGCTCTGACAGTGCTTGCAAGGCAGGGAGTGCAAACAAGCCACTCACCCCATTTTCGGCCGCAACACCCACGTACAGTGGGAAATGACCATACGCAAACTTGCGTGGCTCATCAACGAGAACACTCACAGCTTCGCTATCAACCTCGGCCGGCCAATAAAATGGATTAAACGTCGATTGATCGGCCGTAAATGCGTCTGCAAAGCTCTCGTTCCTCAAGAAATCTACCGAGCTAGCAACCCATGAAATATAGCGTTCGTCAGGATGATAATGTTGCAGTTGATCCCAATTTAGTCCGCGCCAGCGAAAAAATGCAGCCAGCAGAATAATTCCTACAAGCAAGCACCAATCCCACCAAAATATTTTGCGACTATCTTTATCCATCTTCCAGAATCATCCCACAGGTTCAAACAAGGTCAAATTTGTACAAAAAAAAAGCGGACTGGAATAACCAGTCCGCCACAGTTTTAATGTGTGTTCGAAGTTTAAAAGAAGACTACTCTGCGTCGTCTTCAGGTACTTCAACCACGTTTCCATCTTCAACCGTTTCAACTTCAGCCTTACGGTTAACAGCAAAGCGAGCGATGGTCAGATCAGGGGTGGTCAAAATCGTAACACCTTCTGGAGCAACGATGTCACCAACGGTTAAGTTACGGCTTGGTTTGTCGATCAATTCAGCATTTGCTTCGATCGAAGAAACCAATTGGCTTGATTTAGCTTCAATCTCGATTGTGCTAACAACCTGAAGGGTTGATCCCAGACCTTGTTGTTCAGGAATTGATTTACCAATCAAGACGATTTCAACGGTACCGCGTACAACCGAGTCTGCATCAACTTCTAAGAAGTCTACGTGCAGAAGGTCTGGGCGGTAAACGTGACGTTGTACTTCACGGGCAAGAACTTGGCGCTCTTTACCGTTTAGTTGAAGGGTCAAAATATCATTTTCACCCGAGTCACGAAGAGTCAATTGAGTTTTTAGAGCATTAACTTGAATGCTTTCTGGCTCGTTAAGGCCGTAAATCACGGCAGGGATAATGCCTTCACGGCGTAATTGTTTAACTTTCTTTCCCGAAATATCACGACTTTCGGCTTCTAGAATAATTTTCTCGGACATAAGGTTTTCCTTTTGACAACAAAGAACCCCTTTTGTTTGATTTCAAAGGGGTCCTAGAACTCAGACCTTTTTCTTACCGTTACATTTTGGCACAATTGGGTCTGCCTGAAGTAAAATTACAGGTATCAGTTGATATTGCTTTATAAACTTACAACTTATACGGGCCAAGGAGTATAGCATACCAATACCCCGTATTCAACAATATAAAAATATAATTTTGGTAACGATCTCAATGACTGTCAAAGAAATTTCGTCTCTAGAAGATTACTTCACACATGTTCAAAACTCGGGCAATTTACTAACCATAAATCATGCAGTAAATTGGAGTGACGCCACCTTGCAAATGCTGGGTGTCAACTTAAGCGGCCGAGTTAAAAAAGCGCTCAAACGTGCTTTACCCGACCCACTTAGCTTTCAACTCGGCCGAGTGTTTTGGGTTGCCCATTTCCGCGACCTAAATATGCCTGCCCGTGAGTTTGCAACCCGTGTTGCTCGCCGCAGTCGCGCCAGCAGTGACCCGGATTTTGCAGCCATGCCGATTCAAGCGGTGTTTAGTGGCTTAAAATCATTGGTTAACGACGACGATTTAGTTGAAAAGATCCGTGACGATCTCTCTCCAGAACTAAGCAAAATCTGGGAATCAGCTTAATCGACGGTCCAAACCGAATAAAATCGCTAAAATTTAGGAGAAGATTACAATCTGTGTAGTCTTCTCCTTTTTTGTTGGTTTACTCATGCAGATTCACACATTTATCCGGCCGCTATTCAAACAATCCTTACAGTGCATCAAGACCGCAACGCACCGCTTTATCGGGTTAGCCTGTGCACTCTCCCTGCTTCTATTTAGCTGTTCAGACATTCCCTTGTTAGACATTGAGCTAGACAATGAAATCGAAAGCCCCGCGATCAGCGTCGGGTCAACTTTCACTATTCGGGCAGATGGGACAGAGCAAACGATCACATCCAGCGGAGCCACAATTCGCCAAGTGCTAGACAGTAGCGACATTGAAGTGGGGCTGACTGATGAAGTGAGCCCCCCACTGTTTGAACCGGCCGTCCCTGATTCTGTAATCACCATCGTGCGGATTAGCGAAGAGATTGAGAGCATTGAGCGCAGTGTCCCGTTTGATCGACGCAGCGTGCGCAACGAAACGATGTCGGCCGATGAGCCACCGGTCATCATTCAGCAAGGGCAAAACGGGCTAGAAGAACTAACTGTCACCATTGTGTACCGAGACGGGATCGAAGTAGACCGGCGGATCACTAGGGTGATTTTGGTAAACGAACCGGTTGAAGAAATTATGATGATCGGGGTCGATGTGGTTGCCCAAGAGCAAGATTTTCAATTTCAGGGAAAACTGGCTTTTATTAATGGAAGCGGTGCCCAGCTGTTTAACGGAAGCAACAGCACGGTCCAAAATCTAAACTTAGGCGGTGTGCCAGATCGACGCGTATTCTCCCTTTCGCCAGATGGCGACTGGTTGCTTTACACGATCGGAGCCGATCCAGACGCAGCCGCTACTGATTCAGAGACACCCCCTTTCAATCAGTTATGGCTGCTGCCAACCCGAAATGGGGCGCGTAATAGCACCTTAATCAGCGAAAATGTGCTATGGGCGGGCTGGAATCCGGCCCGACGTGAACGGCCGGAAATCGCATTTTCAACCGGCGTGCCAACCACCGTCTCGCCCGGCTGGGAAGCCAACAACGATTTATGGCTGGCAGAGCTAGATGAAGGGGAAGTGATCAGTGACACCTTGAGCCAAATTGTACAGCCGTACCCGGCCGTATTTGGTTGGTGGGGTGGGGATTATGCTTGGTCCCCCGATGGCTCGCAGATCGGCTACAGCTTCGCAAATGAGATCGGAACTATCCCGGCCGAGCGGCCCAGTTCTCCGGAAAACCTGATTCGCCGACAATCGTTACACACATTTGTTGAATACGACACCCGTTCCGATTGGGTTTGGATTCCGCCTCTATCATGGTCGCCGGACGGCACATTGCTGGCCTTCTCACGCCATTCGGGTGACGAAGCGGCGGCCGGGAATTTTGAAACTTGGATGCTGCATGTGCCGTTGTCACAAGCGGGTGACGAAAACGCTCTAAAACTCAAAGCCAACAGTGGCATTTGGAGCTATCCGTTTTGGGCAACAGAAATCGGGACACAAGGAGACAATCGCGCCTTTGCATGGCTAAAAGCGACCAATAGCCAGAATACGCTGTCGAGCAGCTATGCACTGTGGCTGGCGGACGAAGACGGGAGCAACGGCCGACAAATTTTCCCGGCCGAAGGGCTTTCTGGCTCGTTCCCGCGTGAACGGGGGGCTGTGACCTGGAGTGGGCTTGAGCCGCACCGTTTGGCCTTTGTATACGACGATGATTTGCTCGTTTACGATCTGCAAACCGAGACGGTGCAAAAAATGACAGACAGTGATGGGCGCATTAGCCATCCCACATGGGCCCCTTACGGCGCTGGCCGCTAACCCCAAACGGAGGGGAGCCGACGACAAAAAGTTGACAAGACATCTGGGAAATCCCCCCATTTTTGATACAGTCTACCCTGAATGTTGAACACAATACGCAACCATCCATGGGTCGTTATGGCCCTTTTTATTTTGGCGCTAGCCGGTTCGTTAGCGGCCGGTCTGCTCCAAAGGCAAATCGACTTCGAAACGCGAGGCGTGTTTGACGTGGGTGAGCGGCTCAGCGAAACTTATAACGGAAGCAAGCTGGGGGTAGTCGTCAGCCTTGAGCAATATGATCCGGCCGAGCTAGAAGAGAATTTGGCGCAGATTGCTGAGTTAGGATTTCAAACAGTTCGGCAAACGTACCACTATTCACCCAGCTTCGATTGGTCTGTGCCAGCGGCCCATTTTGCGGCGCTTGAAAATCATCCGTCTCTCATGCTTGTGCCTGTGTTAGACGGAGACCCTAGCAACGATTTTAGCCCCATCAACCCGGAAGTTTTTGCGACATGGACGGCCGAATTTGCCAGCCGATTCGGCTCACAAATCGACCACTACATCATTTGGGATGAACCCAATATCACAACCCACTGGGGGATGGGTGAAGTGAATCCCCAAGGCTATGCGGCTTTACTTTCGGCCGCATCTGTGGCGATTCGGGAAGCTGACTCAACCGCAAAAATTGTACTGGCACCGCTCGCACCCACCACCGAAAACAACCTGATCAACATGGCTGAGGTTCCGTTTTTAGAAGCGGTCTACAGCACAGGGGCTGCCGATGCCTTTGACATAGTTGCCGTCAAACCGTATGGATTTGATCTGCCACCCGATGACAGAACGGTTGAACAAGCGGTTTTAAATTTTAGTCGGCCGATCTTGGTCCGTGAGTTTTTGAACGCTCAGGAGGACGGAGACAAAGAAGTTTGGGGGGGAAATTTTGGTTGGAACAGCCTGCCCGAAACCTGGACAGGGGCAGAATCCCCGTGGGAAACGGTATCGGCCAACGATCAAATCAACTACACCGTTGCCGGGATCGAACGAGCAAAACAGGAATGGCCGTGGATGAGCCAGATGTTTTTGCACCATTGGGAACCGATCACAACCGGTGCTTCTGATCCCATCATCGGGTTTAGCGGGCAAAATGGCTTGGCCCAAACGTTGCGGCCTCTGCTCGCAGAATCCTCCCAGCCATTTATTGGCCCTGGTTTTTACCCAGCCACGGCCGACCTGCACAACGCAGAATGGCTGGGCGATTGGCGCTTTTCGCCCGATTTTGGGGCAGACATGAGCCAAAAATCTGAGGGGGATAACCCGGATCAGGTTGTGTTTACGTTTGAAGGGACAGACATAGGGCTCAAGGTTCGTCGGGCCAATTTTAGGGCTCGCTTTAACATCACAATTGATGGTGAACCAG
>JAHDEN010000166.1 GCA_020628815.1 Chloroflexota bacterium
CAGCGGAAATTAGCGTACATCCGCGGCAAAAATGCTTAAGCGAAACTCAGGTTAATTAGGTTTCAGGACAGATCATCCCGATATTGAAATAAGCTCTGGCAGAAATCTGTTTACTTCCCGATATCAGACGCATACTTTTTATCAAGCTCTTTTAGGTTGCACTCTGGATTTCCGGCAAAAAAGTTTTCTGGGATGATATGCTCCGATTTAGTCTGCCCCAAGTAGCCCGCATGAATCACATTTCGTAAATCCTGCGCCCTGTGCAAGAACCGAATCACCGCGTTTGTTCGGCTCACATCGGCCGAGAAGATAATCAGGGCCTTGTAATGCTCAGTCTTTGACCAGAGAAAATTAATGTTGATCTCGTCCTCACGGAAAATCGTGGTGATATCGTTGAGCAGCCCTTCACGATCATGTGCATAAACCTGTAGCGTGACAGCCCGATTATCTTTGTCCGTCTCTGACCCCCAGCGCAATTTAATCGCGTGCCCGCCTCGCATAGAATCTGGCGTCAACAACCGGCAGCCATTGACATGAATGTTGACCTGGTTATTGGGCAATATCGAGCCGGTAATCGGGTCTCCCGGCCGGGGGCGACACACGTCACACAGCAGCAGTTCCCTGTCACCCGAATGTTCAATGATGAACATATCCTCTTCTGGCGAAAAAACCGCCTGGCTGGTGGTGAATTTGTTTCGGTAGTCAGAATTACTGCGGCTATCGAGGTCTTCTTTCTCCCACAAGCCTTCTAGCAGCGTGTTTGAAAACTCTGCAATGAGCAGTTCTGCGCGTCCCATGCTGATACAAAGCTCGTCTACCGAGCTATAGCGCAGAATTTTCCGCACTTCTTCCAGCGGAAACTCTGACTTGCCCATGGTGGCCAATTCATTCTTGATCATGGTCCGGCCGATCTGTTTTGCCATGTTGGGGGACAATTTCTTAAACCACTTTCGCACCCCTTGGCGGCCGGTCCTCGTCCGGATATAGCCTAAATCCTCATCCAACCATGCTAGTTGGGGATGTGGCTTTGCCGAATTAATTTCTTTTTCGATAAGAATAGAGTCGCCATCCTGCAACTCATACGTCAGCGGCTGTCGTTCAGAGTTCACCAACACCCCTCTACAGCCGTGACCTACTTCTGTATGGATGCGGTACGCAAAGTCAACCGGGGTCGCCCCACGCGGTAGCTCAATCTCATCCCCATTGGGTGTAAAAACCGTGATTTGATTATGAAAAACATCATCGAGAATATGGCGAACCTTTTCGTCAAACTCGTCATCTTCATCATCCGCATACGCTTTTTGGAACTGATTAAACAGTTTGTCTACTTTTTCTTCAGTTTGCCGTGTCCAAATCGGAATGTTGCGTGTGTCGGTCCATCTTGAAAGCACCCCGTTCTGAGATTCAAGCTGCATTTCGAGAGTTCGAATGCGGACTTTAACCCGTCGTCCTTCATAAATAATGGTGGTGTGCAGCGACCGATACAAATTGTGACGGGTGGCACTAATATAGTCATCAAACTTACCCGCTACCGGCCGCCACATGGCGTGTAAGTGACCCAAGGCGGTGTAACAATCAATCTCGTTTTTGAGCAAAATTACCGGCTGTGGTGGCCCAAAAAGCACCCGTCCTTCCTGCTCTTCTTGCCAAACTCGAAACGCTCCCGAAATATCTTCTGATGCTTGCACGATCGAAACGAGCTCCAATCCAGCATCATCGATCAGTTTTTTTAGATCGGTTTCCAAGTTTGGAAAATCGTTGTTATTGCGCTTAGAACGATTCTCAATCGCCTGTTTAAACTGCCTAAAGCGGGCCGGGTGCAAAACGTTTAAAGCTAAAGACTCCAGCTCATTTTTTATTTTCCACATCCCCAAGCGATCCGCTAGCGGGGCATAAACGGCCAAAGTCTCGCGCGACTTTTCCTCTTGTTTGTGAAAAGGCATATGACAGATCGTGCGCATATTGTGCAAACGGTCGAAAATTTTAACCACGCCAACGCGTACATCAGCTGTCATTGTTTCAAATAGTTTGTAGTGTGTGGCGGTTGTTAGCTCCTGTTTTGTAAGTTTTCTCCCTAATCTAGCTTCCCCTGTGACCTTATCAAACTTAGTGACCCCATCTACGATTCGTCGTACCTCTGAGCCATATCGGTGCTCAATATCCTGGACAGTCACCTCCGCATCTTCCGCAACATCGTGCAGGAGTGCCGCAATGAGAGTAGGGGTGTCTGCAAAATACTCCGCTAGGTAAGAGGCCACCGTGAGCGGGTGGCAGATAAAGGGTTCCCCCGACTTTCGCTTTAAACCTGCATGTTCTTCTTTGGCAAGCTGAAAAGCATCTTCGATTTCTTCAAGATCTTGGCGGGGAATATATGTAAGCAGCGCAAAAAACTCCTCTCCATTTTCCGAGATATTTTCGATGGGGTATCGATCATTGTTTGGATTAATTCCAAGCGCCATATTGGTACCCTGAGGTGCGGTAGTATGGTAAAAAAAGACGCCCAGCAGATAAACGCTGGACGTCGGTTTCAGTTTATTTTAATTGTTTGAGGGTGATCTGTCTACATTTTGTAGGAAGTCTTTGAAATCTTATGATTTTTTTATGCTTCTTCCGCGACTTCCGCACTCGCTTCTTCACCCGTTCCCTTAAAGTCTAGGAATCTATATCCTACACCGCGCTCGGTCAAAATGTACTTGGGCGCGGCCGGGTCTTCTTCCACTTTTTTGCGCAGATAGTTGATATAAAGGCGCAAATAGTGTGTTTCATCCCGATATTCGTATCCCCAAACTTTGGCGAGCAAGGTTTCATGGGGCACAACCCATCCAGCATTTTGAATCAAGTGATTCAGAAGTCTGTATTCGGTCGGCCGTAAATCTACCCGTTCGTCGTTGACCAACACCTGATGGCGATTAAAGTCAACCGAGAGACGTTCGTCGATTTGCAAAATAGTGCGTGGAGCTGGTGCTGGCCATTCTGCACGGCGTAACACCGCATGGACACGGCTATTTAGCTCACGTGGGCTAAATGGTTTTGTGACGTAGTCGTCTGCACCAAGCTCTAATCCGCGGATTTTGTCCTCTTCATCTGCTTTTACGGTTAGCAGAATTACAGGAACGGTTGAAATTTCGCGAACCATGCGCAACGTTTCAAATCCGTCTAGCTCTGGCATCATCACGTCCATTACAATTAAATCTGGCACGTGCTGGCGCAATTGCTCTAGTGCTTGTACACCGTTGCGAGCTTCAACAACTTGGTAACCCTCTAATTCAAGGTTCATCCGAATAAATCGGATCATTCGTGGCTCGTCATCAACCACCAAAATAAGGCGTGGGGTTGAGGATTCGAGTGCATCTGGTACCTGTTCTAACATGTCTATTCCTACTTCATGGCATCGAAAGAGAGGCTGATTAAGCTCAACTTCGCTTTCGTCTGTTTAAATTCTAGGCGATTTTTTAAATCGTCTTTGGGCCAACGTGTTGGATTGGTGTGGGGCTTTTATAAAGTCCGCTGGCCTTATTCTCTCACGAAACCGATTACATCTTCAGTTTCGGCCGATGGCATCACTTGAATAAAATTGATCCGGTGAAACGGAACAATCATCGTTGTGGTTTCTTCATCGAGGTAGTGAACTTCCTGTCCATCTCTGCGCCGGGGGTTTTGCAAGGTGATGATGCTCGCCCCTTCCATGGGCAAAACTTCAACCTCGGCCAAAACCGGCTCTTCATTATTGATGTGTACTATAACTGAATACATACGCCAAAAATTTCCTAGTGTTTTATCTGTTGTAGTTTGATAGAAACTTTAACCGGCAAAACACTTAAAGCTACGTCATTAATTGAAAACAATTTGCATTATCCGATGTTTGACGCCGTACAAGAGACAGACAGATATCATAGTATTGTCTAAATTTCTCATTTGTTTTTCGTTAAATCAGCGAGATCATATGCACTGCTAAGATTATTAAAATAAGGGGATTAAGCATGCAAAACCGAAATTTACTATTTTAAAAATACATGAACCAGCAGGTTGCCAAACTGTATTTCGTCCCCATTGTTTAACGGATACGGCAGTTCTGGTGGTAGGCGATATTGATTTAGATAGGTTCCGTTGGTTGAATTTAAATCTGTGATAACCAGCCCTTCACCTTGCTCATCGAATTTTATTATCGCATGTGATCGGGACACACCCAAGTCACTGCCTCCATCCGCCTGCAAGTTTATATCAGGGCCCGGTGTGCCATCATCGCTGCGGCCAACGTGAATGTCTTTTGTGGGGGTTATCCGTATTTGGCGGCCGCCAGATGGGATCATAAAAATCACCTCGCTCCAGCTACCCGATTGATCTGTCGATTGGCCTACAAGCGAAGGGGGGGCCGGTGTCGGGGATTGATCCATTACCGCCTGTTTCCCTTCAAGCTCCATTAACGATTCTCCGCAGACACTGCAAAACATGGTGCCCGCAAGCTCTTGGTGGCCACATTCACGACATTGAATCATTCGGAATCACCTTCTTTTGCGTCTAATGCTCCCGAATCTAACGTGGTTTGTAACATCGAAGTTAAATGCATGCGTGTGCCATACTTGACCTCAAGCCGATCTCCCGCCTGCAATTGATCCCCTGCTTCAAAAACACGTGTGCTTTGACGAATGTGGTTGGCCATTTGATCCATTCCGGCCTCTTCAAAACGACGGGTTAGTAAATCCATTCGTTTCACCACGTTGTCTGCACCGCTTTGGTCTAAATCTTCCCACAAGTTTTCATTCATCCGGTACAGGTTTAGCATGCGGACAGCTTGAATAATCGCGTCTGGCATGGGGGTGCCATTTTCGCCAGATGGGTTGACTGTATGAGTCAAGGTGAGTGCAAAGCCCGGTGGCGATGCATCTGGGATTTGGGCTTTAACTTGTAGTGGGATATTGATGCCAGAAGATGTGGCCAGGCCAGAAACTTCAATCTCGGCCAAGATGCCCAATGGGGTTCGGCTTTCAATCGCCCCGGCCGAAACAATATTGTCGTTAACTTTTAGCGGTTGGAAAAAAGGGGTGAGTTTATAGATTTTACGGATGCCAAAATTGTTTGGCATGTCAAATTTTATTTGGGTGTTGCTTGCGTATAACGCGCCCAAGCTTTGTATTCGCTGGCGCAGAAGATGGATGACTTGCTCTGGCTCTTGAATATACCCAGATTGTCCGCCCGAGAAGCTTGCTAAATCATCTAGAAACTTGTCGTTCCATTCGTCCCCAATCCCAAAACCGCTGATACCGATCCCCAATTGTGCAGCTTTTTCAGCCAGCTCAAGGCACAACTTAGAATCGCCATATGTTTGGCCATCTGTCAGCAAAATTATGTGATTGACATATTTTCCAAGTTCAACCTTGGCTACCTCACGGTAAGAGGCGGCCAATCCTTGAAATATTTCTGTTCCGCCAGACGGGACGATGCCATTGAGTCGTGAGAGCAGGTCTTGAGGCGATGTCGGCTGAGAGGACGGGACGATGACTTCTGCCCGATCAGAAAATGAGATAACTGAAATGTAGTCCCGAGTTGAAAGCTTTTCGATGATGTGTCCGGCCGCTGCTCGAACCTTATTAATCCGATCCCCTTTCATCGACGTTGATTTATCGATGACCAACGAAATATTCAAAGGCAAATTATTTTTTGGTTGAACAGTGTCGGGTGGCCTAATATCAGCTAACAGATACAGCAGCTGAGTAGAATCCATCGCCTTTAGTTGTGACCCAGAATCAAGAAAGCTAATTTGCAGGGGCGGCTCTTCTTGATTGGATGTTCGTTCGGGTTCGGTCATATGCCTCTATTTTACAGTAGATTGAAAGATTGCGACTAACAGGGCTAAACAACCGGGTTAGAGTCGAAATTCTGTCAGAACAACAGAAATGTTATCTGTTGTTCCTCCTTCGACAGACATGCCAATCAGAAGCTCACATTTTTGTTGTAGAGAATGGTTGTTTGAAGCAAGAACTTTTTGGATTAACTCATGCTCGATATGGCCCCATAAGCCATCGCTACAAACCATAAACACCCCTTTGTTTGGCAAAGGGCAAGTGAGAAGATCAACCTCAACATCGGTTCCAGTAATTGCTCTAAAGAGCAAGTTGCGTTTAGGATGGACGGCCGCTTCTTCTTCCGTGATCTCTCCGGCATTTAAAAGCTGCTGAACATAGGTATGGTCATTGGTTAAAAGTTTTAATTCCCCAGTTTCATGGTCAAATAAGTAGCCCCGGCTGTCACCCACGTGCGCAATAAACAAGCGAGACTTAACGATCACCCCGCAGGTCAGCGTGGTTCCCCCCATTTGACCTTGGTCGCTGATGTGGATGGTGCGACTTGCATCTAGAACCGCTTGCTGCATCATCGAAAGCACCGGTTCTGATACCGGTTCATCTTTCATCATGGGGATAAGCAAACGGCTTGAAAGGTTTTGAGTCACATAATTTGCAACAGACTTGCTTGCGTCAGCCCCATCAGCATGGCCTCCCATCCCATCTGCTACTAATGAAATTGCCACGGGGACAAGGGGGGTTTCGCCCCCACATAGAGAAACAATAGACATCGCTGTGTCTTGATTTTGAGTGCGTTTTACACCCACATCGCTATGTTGAGCGGTGACAATGTATGGGTTTAGGGTAACTCCGTGTAGCTGTGGTGCAGGCTGTGTTACCTCAGTGGGGTCGATCGAGGTTCTTTCAAGTGGCTCTGTTTTCGAGAAGTCTTCGTTATTCGATTCTTCGTTTGAGTCTTCGCCAGGAGAGTCAACGTTGATGAGAAGTGGATTATCCATGCAAGTTTAAACTGGTAATGCGTATAGATGATGGTCTGATGACCCGATGTATACAACACGATTTGAAATTACTGGAGAGGAGATAACATGGCCGCCCGTTTTGAACTTCCATCTGAGCTGACCTTTTTTAGTTGTTAGACTGTAAACATATCCGTCTGTTGATCCGAAGTATACGGCATCATCAAAAATCGCTGGAGAAGATGCGACCTGACCCTCTGTTTCCCATGCCCAAAGTTGCCGGCCGGTGTAGATGTCGAGTGCGTAAAGCTTCCCATCGGCCGAGCCGATAAAGACTGTTGTATCTTTGATAACGGGAGAAGAAATAATTGGGCGATTGGTACGAGCGCGCCATACTGCCCAACCAGAATTTTCATCAAGCGCATAAACGGTATTATCCATCGAGCCTGCAAAAACCATCCCTTCACTCATAGAAGGGCTTGAAATGACTGAACGCCGTGCTTGAAACTGCCAGTTGGTTTTACTTTTGGTATCAATCGAGAAGATATATCCTTCTTCAGTTCCAAAAATGATGGCTTTGTCTGTGACTAATGGGGATGAGCGGATTGGACCGTGTGCATTTACTTTCCAAATCGCGCGTCCGGTAGCGATATTTACCGCGTGTAAATGGCCATCGTCTGAGCCAAAAAAGACATAGCTGTAATAGGGGGTTGGTGACGAGTAGATCGCACCGGAAGTTTCGTACCGCCAGCGCAATCGGCCGTTGTGCCGGTTGATGCAGTAAAGATGATTGTCGGCCGAACCGATAAACACATCGTCTTCATGCACGGCCGGAGCCGTCCCAATGCCATCCGTCGCTGGATACTTCCATTTAAATTCCCCATTTTCAATATCAATCGCGTATAGATTATTGTCGTACGCACCCACGTAGACCAGTCCGTCTGAAATAGCTGGCTTTGAGCGAATTTCATCTTCGCATTTAAAGGTCCAAATCGGATTTACCGTTGGATCAGAAGAAACGACAGCAGGCGCTGGTGCAGCTGCTTGCGGGGCAGGTTGTGCTGGAGGGGGTGCTCCCGAAGCTGGATTGTTTGTTGGGGCAGGTTGTGTGGCAGGTGCCTGAGCGGCCGGTTGTGCGGCCGGATCATTTCGCCCTGGCCACAGTAACCCGGTTGCTACGGCTGGATTATTTAGCTGATCAAGCGCCGCTTTCAGCTCACCGGCATTTTGATAACGCTCGGCCGGTTTATATGAAAGACAGCGATTTACAATTGCAACCAGAGTGCTCGAAACACCTGGGTTTAAATCTTTGATAGGGCGCTCTTGCCAAGAGAATGGTGGCTCTAGGCGCGGATCGCGCAGCGTCAAGAGATGGTGCAGGGTTGCCCCCAGTGCGTACACATCACCGGCCGGGCTTGATTCACCCCGATATTGCTCAGGTGGTGAATATCCTTCGGTTCCGATCATCGTTCCACGTGCACCCTCACGGAAAATTTTCGCGATGCCAAAGTCGATCAACCGCACACGGTTGTGCTGATCTAACATTAAGTTGGATGGTTTGAGATCTCGGAAAACAATCGGCTCTGGTTTTTGGTTATGCAGATAGATCATAACTTCGCATATCTGCTTGGCCCAATCTAACACTTCAGCTTCCCCAATCGGCTCTTTACGCGCGGCCGAAACCGCTTCTAAATCCTTCCCACGAATAAATTCCATCACCAAGTAGTTGCTATTTCCCTCTGAGAAATAGTCAAAAACTTCTGGAATGGCCGGATGCTCTAAGGTAGCCAAAATACTGGCTTCTGTTTCAAACGTTTTCTTGGCAAGCTCTTGCGTGGCTTTGCTTTTAGACACCGTCACCATCTCTTTGATGGCGCACAAGCGAGTAACGGCCGCAAATCGCATGTCCCTTGCTTGGTAAACGGAGCTAAACCCGCCGACTCCCAAAGTCCCCATTATTTTATAGCGATTTTGTAGCATATCGCCCGGACTCAATTGAGTGCGTTGTCCAGATGATTTGTTGGGTTGATCTTTTTTATCTAGCTGCCGAGTAGATGGTCCAGTCATTTAGAATTTTGGGGAATAAAAGCGTAAGATGGAATTTAGATAGAATACTGTTTAAGAGTCGAGACTGCAAGTAAACTTTAGTTGCATTTTTCGTTTTTTTACGACTTCACTTACCCATATTTCCTATTAATGGTGATTATAGGTTGATAAGAGGGGAAAGAAACGAAGCAATAAAATAAGTTTAAAGAATTGCTATAATTTAAATATGACCAAATTAACACATATAGATGCAGATGGAAGAGCCAAAATGGTTGATGTGGGGGAGAAGGCGGTCACTCAGCGAGTTGCAATTGCCCGTGGCGCCGTTTATATGCTGCCAGAAACATTGTCTTTAATTATAGATGGCAATATAAAGAAGGGGGATGTGTTTACCGTTTCTCAACTGGCAGGGGTGATGGGGGCTAAAAAAACGTCTGATTTGATCCCATTGTGCCATCCACTGCCGCTGAACCAAATTAAAGTTAGCTGCCAAGCGAACGTAGAAAAAAGCTGTATCGAGATTGAGGCACTTGCTCGGGTAAGTGGCAAAACCGGTGTTGAAATGGAAGCCTTAACAGCTGTATCTGTAAGTGCGCTGACGATTTATGACATGGCTAAAGCGGTTGACCGCGAGATGCAAATTGCAGATATTCGTCTAGTTTACAAAGCTGGGGGAAAATCAGGAGAATTCCGGGCTGCTGACTTTAATGAAGCTGGTCTGGTGGAGTAATGTTTATGGAATTAGAAATTAGGTTATATGCCACCTTGAGGGACAAAGTAGGCAAGTCGCGAATCACTTTAGAACTAGCTGAGGATGCTTCGGTCAAAGAGTTAATTCTGGCGGTAAAAGAACAATATCCTATGATGAGTGAAGCGGTTGATTCGGCCGTTGTGTCAGTCAATCGGGCATTTGCGACCTTTGACACACCGGTACAAGCCGGTGATGAGATCGCCATGTTCCCACCTGTAAGTGGTGGGACCGATTTTCCACATCCCACCTATTTTGCCTTGGCCGAAGAAGCACCTGACTTGAATGAAATAAACCGTGCCTTGGTGCAGCCCGACATCGGTGCAGTTATTACCTTCACAGGTGCGGTGCGCGGTGAAACAAATCGTGATGGCATGCCGCCCCAAACCATTGAGCTTGAATATGAATCGTATTCAGAAATGGCTATTGAACGGATGGGTCAGATCGCGCTTGAAATCTGGGAAAAATTTCCGATGGTTAAAGGGGTGGCGATTATTCAGCGGGTTGGCAAGCTAGCTGTGGGTGATGCCACAACCTTGGTTGCCTGCGCGGCCGGCCATCGTGACCAAGGGGCATTTGAAGCTGCGCGGTATGGCATTGATCGCTTAAAAGAGATAGTGCCGGTTTGGAAAAAAGAGATCAGTCAGGATAAAAGTGTTTGGGTCGAAGGTGCCTATGTGCCCACCCCGGCCGATAATCGCTAAAGATGGCCGCTTTTAATTAGAATGGGTATTTTTCAGAAACAGGATTCTGATAACTGCCCAAAATAGATTTCGTTCCTGACCATATAAAATACGATTTGTAAAAAAGCATAACCAATTGGTGGGGATTGGGGTTTATGCAAAGAGAAACACATCTATCTTTCAAATTTTAGAATTTCGAATGACTGGTCATTGGTGATTCAGTTATTTTCGAGGAGAACGAGGAAATGAATAACGAACCTAGACGCGTTGTTATTACAGGGTTAGGAGCTGTCACCCCCGTAGGTCAAACTGCTACCGAATCATGGAAGTCTGTTTTAGCTGGTAAAAGCGGCTTTGCCAACAACAGCTATCAAGAAGATATCTCGGATATGCCTATTGGTGGTGTATGTGAAGTTAAAGAGTGGGATGGCGCAGCGCTCATTGGCCGCAAAGAATCTCGCCGTATGGACCGTTGCCAACAGTTTTCTCTTGTCGCAGCAGCTGAAGCGATGGCACAATCTGGTCTAAAAGTTACCGAAGATAATAGCCACAGGATCGGGGTTTACTTTGGAACAGGTGTAGGTGGCGTTCAAACGCTGATCGGCACTGAGCACACCTTGCAAGACTCTGGCCATCGGCGGGTTAGCCCGTTTGCAATCACAATGATTATGCCCAATGGCTCGGCCGGTATGCTGGCGATTCAATATGGCTTGAGAGGGCCAGCTATGACCACCACGACAGCCTGCGCGGCCGGTTCTGACGGGATTGGTAACGGATACTTGGCTGTACGCATGGGATTGGTTGATGCTGCCATTGTGGGCGGCACAGAAGCTCCGGTTACTCGGGTTACCATGGCATCATTTGCTAAAGCTGGTGCATTGTCAAAACGTACCGAAGGAACACCTAGTCCATTTGATAAGGACCGCGACGGTTTTGTTGCGGCCGAAGGGGCAGGGGTTTTGGTAATCGAGACCCTTGAACACGCTCAAGCACGTGGCGCAAACATATTGGCAGAGATCGTTGGATTTGGTCAGACGTGTGATGCTTACCATATTACGGCTCCTGATGAAAAAGGATCTGGCGCAACTCGAGCGATTCAAAACGCTATAAGCATGGCGGGCAAAGGGGTGGCCGATGTTGATTACATGAACGCACACGGCACTGGAACCCGCCTCAACGATTCGACCGAAACAAGAGCGATTAAACAAGCTTTGGGCGAACATGCTTATAACGTAGCTATCAGCTCGACCAAATCTATGACCGGCCATGGCATGGGTGCGACCGGCGCAATCGAAACTGTATTCTGCACCCTTGCACTGCAAGATCAGATCATTCCACCCACAATTAGCATGGTAGAAGCTGATCCAGATTGCGATTTGGACTACGTTACCGAAGGGGCACGCAAAGCTGATTTAAACTTAGTGACCAACCATGCATTCGGCTTTGGTGGTCACAATGCTGTTTTAGCTCTGGGTAAATTTACAGGGTAGTTTTTTGTGAAACCGATAAGAGGTTGTGAGAATGCTCACAGCCTCTTTTTTTTTGCCTATGCATCAGAGCTGGTGAAAATTTTGGTTTCGGGGCAATGTTGACTAGAATTAGAACGTATTTTGATAAATACAAAGGGGGCAGTTCATTCGATTGATACAAAATGAGCTGTTTTAGTAGTGAGTTGCCCTCTCTGTGTTTGTTACTTTAGCTGGCCACTGGGCCACACCTTGACGATGCCGCAGGCGTCGCAGGGGTTTAAGTTCAAAAATGGAGAAATAAAATAATGGATGACTTGCTTACGCTGGAAGACCGTCTCGGGATTCCGATTAGTGACTTTTCATTGATGGGGACCGCCTTAACGCATCGATCTTATTTAAACGAACACCCTGATATTGTTGAAGATAATGAGCGCTTGGAGTATCTGGGCGATGCTGTAATCGATTTGGTTGTGGCCGATTATCTGTTTTCAACCTACCCCAACATGAATGAGGGTGAAATGACCGCTTTGCGTTCTGCGCTGGTCCGTGCCGAAACGTTGGCCGAATTCTCAAAGGATATGGGGATTGATAATCTGTTAAGGCTCGGTTCGGGGGAAGTTGAGAACAAGGGGCGTCAGCGGATTCCAACGCTGTGTGCGGCGTTTGAAGCGGTGATGGGAGCAACTTATCTAGATGCTGGTTTTGATGAAACAAAAAAGTTTTTGCTAAAGATGGTGAAACCGAAGCTGGCGTTTATCTTGGAAAATGGGCTGCATAAAGATGCCCGTAGCGAATTCCAAATATGGGCTCAGGCAAAATTTGGCGAAACGCCGAAGTATGAAGTGGTGGAAGTGACGGGACCTGATCATGATAGGCGGTTTAAGGTGCAAGTCACGGTAAAAGGAAAAAGCTGGGGCGAAGGGATCGGCCGGTCAAAACAAGTTGCCGCGCATGAAGCGGCCGGTAGCGCTATGGATAACATAAAAGGGTACGATGAGCTTCAACAAAGCTAACCAAGCACAGATTTTATGACTTTAAGAGTGTTCATTACAGGTGGTAGCAGTTATTTGGGGCAGCATATGGTTCCGTTTATGCTGCAACAGGGAAACAGGGTTTGCCATACATGGCACTCGACCCGGCCGTCAGATGCAGTTGGGGGTGAGCATGTTCAACTCGATATTCGGGATACAGATAAGGTTTTGGAGGCTGTTGAAAGTTTCCGGCCGGATGTGATTATTCATCTGGCTGCATCTAACCGCAGTATTAATGAAGCCAGCATGGTCTCTTCAATAGAAGAGGGGGCAAAAAACATTGCTATGGCTGCAGAGCGTGTTGGCTGTCGTCTGATTCATATGTCAACCGATGTTATCTTTGATGGAACCGAAGGTTTGTATACAGAGGAGAGCGATGCTAGCCCACCACACGCCTACGGCCGAGCCAAAGCCAATGCGGAAAAAATTGTGAGCGCTTACGACAACACAGTGATTATCCGCCCCTCATTAATTTATAGCTTAGAAATCAAAGATCGCAGTACGGAATGGATGGAGTCTTCTATTAAAGAGGGGAAGTCGATTGCTCTGTTTACAGACCAGATTCGAAACCCTGTATGGACGGGAACTTTGTGCCAAGCTTGTTTAGAGCTAGCAACCCATCCATATACAGGCGTTTTACATGTGGTTGGTGGCCAAACCATGACTCGAGCTGATTTTGGGTTAAAGCTAATGGAATGGTGGGGGATTGAGCAGGCCGGTTTGGTTGTAACCGCTGCAACACCACCAGATGCTCCGTGGCCTCAAGAACTTCGCTTAGACTTTAGCCTCGCTTCTGAGATTCTAAAGACAGAGTTGTTAGGGGTTGACCAAGTATTTTCTAATCATTCGCGCATAGGATAAAAGGGCTACTATCTAGAAATTTAAATGACTTTTTCGATTGTTTTGTGACGTTAGTCATGGTGTTAGGTTGTCATAAAATCCCAGTGGTAGCGGGCTAAACTGAATCTGTTTTTGATTGCTCTATACTAAAGTGGCCCGTAAATTACCATGAACAATACGTTAGATAAGGGGTTGACTTTTGTCACATTCCTATGCTAGAC
>JAHDEN010000167.1 GCA_020628815.1 Chloroflexota bacterium
CGGTTTGCGAGATGGACTGCAAAACGAAAAAACCATAGTTTCTACAGAGCAAAAGCACATCTTGCTGGATGGGTTGATTGATGCTGGACTGCGCTACATCGAAACATCGAGCTATGTCCGGCCGGATGCGGTGCCGCAGATGGCGGACAGCGATGAAATGATGGCAACCGCCATGAGCGAGTACGGCCATCTGGCTGGCGCCCGTTTTATGGGATTGGTCTTTAACCATCGGGGCTATGATCGAGCCATTGCATCTGGGTGCAAAACGATTGCGTTTGGCCTCAGCGTGTCTGACACCTTCAGCCGCCAAAATTCTGGGATGGCGATTCCCAAGGCGCTTAGCATCTATCGAGAGTTGGCAAAACGTGCCCATGAAGATGGCCTTCGCATTCGGGTCTATTTGTCGGCCGCATGGGTTTGCCCGTTTGAAGGCCACATCAACCCAGAGCGGACAATTGCGTTTGCAGATGAAGTTTGGCGCGAAGGGATTGATGAGCTGGCGGTCTCTGACACGATTGGGTACGCAGATCCGGTTTCTGTCGGCAACTTGATGGAAGCGCTGGGTAAACGGCTTGATATGAGCAAAATGGCCGTGCACCTGCATGATACGCAGGCGTTGGGATTGGCCAATGCATCGGCCGCAATTTCGGCCGGGGTGCGCATTGTTGACTCGAGCATCGCTGGGTTAGGCGGCTGCCCGTATGCGCCAGGTGCGGCCGGGAATCTTGCAACTGAAGATTTGGTCTTTTTGGCCTACAAAATGGGGATGGGAACCGGTGTTGATTTTGAGAAGTTGCAGGGGGTTGTCAAGCAGGCGGAGGAGTTTATCGAACATTCGGCCGGGGGGCGGATTCGTGCGTGGTGGGACAGCCATCAACAATTAGCATAATCAATTTCTTCAAACTCGATACGCTTATTCATCCGCAAAAATCTGCTCCCGAAGCTCAGCTGAAACAGGCAACTCATCATCTCTTTGGAATACGGTTAACTCACTATTTTGAAAGCGAAATATACAACAACGACGCTCTGCGTATCCGTCCCAACCTAATACCCAAAGAGAATCATCAGGTCCAATGACGAGAGGGCCACGATTATTGTCCGGATCAAGAAGAAGATTTTCTCGAAATCTATTCTCTATCTCTCCATGCCCCATAAGAAACCATTCCGACTGCTGATGGCCGTAAAAGAATAAACCATGTAGGTTTTTAGCCCATAGCTCACCTTTACTATTCATTGCGATATCTGTTATCGCAGTCAGCCCATAGGCGTAATCATCCTCAATCAGTAAAGGAGCATATTGATTCTGGATTGGGATAAGGCTGTTTGCTTCAACTTTCCAAACTCCTGCCCCGCTGGCATATAGGTTGCCATCACTTAAAATTTCTATGTGGCAGATGTATCCACCGTCCCCATAGTGAAATACGTCACCATCTTTTAAGCGATACAGCCCGCTCTTTAGCGTATGGCTATTGGAACTGGAACATGCATCATCGTCGAACGAAAAATAAATTGTGCCATCCGGTAATTCTACGGAGAGTTTGGCTAAATTATGGTTAGCAAACTCTTCTACTTTTTCTTCAACTATCTGCCCGTTTTCTAAGCTCAAAGTACGCACAATGTTGACCCCGCCATAATTTTTTGAGGATAATAAGTTAGGACCATCAACAGAGTAAGATGGTGTGTGAAAAGAATCGCCTTCTATGAGGATGGGTTTAATCTTTCTGAAATCCATTATTAGCAACTTTGAAATGTTAATTGTTAAGCGAGTAATATTTGACCATTCCTGAGTGAATAGAATTTCTTCTGCTCCATCTGCCTGCATATCGACAACTTGATCTAATTTGAAAGACCAATTTCCTTCCAAGGTGTGATCGCCACTTAAAGGAAAAGGTTCAGTTGGGTCTGGCGACTCAAAAATCACCATCCACTTGTTGCGTGAATATTCGAGCACCGCAATTTTTCCTTGTGGATCGTAAGCGTACGGTCCATCTTCATATGTAATCACTAATTCAGCCTTTTCAGATTTGGGGCGCAAATTAGCCATAAGCACATCACTCCTGTTGTATTGCCAAAGAGAAAGGAGGTCTTTCACAGCTTCAACTGTTGCATCTGCATCTAAGCAAATTGACAAAGTTTGAGCTACATCGGTTAAAAGAGGACGTTGTGAGCAATCAACTTCAAAAAGTGTTGCTTCTTTATTCGATTGGGCAAGGCACCCCATTAACAAAAGGGAGGTCAAGGAAAGAGAAAATAGTATTCGCATGGGCTTATTCTAATGGTTCCCCTCAGGTTGTTTTTTAACGATTAACCTACTTAAGGCCGGCGATTTGCTTACCATGGCAGGGTTTTTCCAAAGTCAGGCACAAAACGATAACATTGCCAAGTTTAGGTCGATTTGTCGGCCGCGTGGGTTTGTCCGTATGCGCCGGGCGTGGCCGGGAATTTAGCCACGGAAGATTTGGTCTTTTTAGCTTACAAAATGGGGATGGGAACCGGGGTTGATTTTGAGAAGTTGCAGGGGGTGGTCAAGCAGGCGGAGGAGTTTATCGAACATTCGGCCGGGGGGCGGATTCGTGCGTGGTGGGAGAGCCATCGGCAGTTGGCTTGATTGACGATTGGTTGCCAAGCCAACCACTTTTCGATTAATGCAAAACGGTTGCCATGAAGTCAGAATCCTCATTGCCCAAGGGCACGTTGTCGTAAATCTGCAATCCAAAATCGAAATGGGGTTGATTATCATTGGGATTCAATGCTATCATTGCATGCATTGACAGCATTGCTAGCACTTTTGGTGCAAGGAGCAAGATGATGGCCACTTTAACGATTCGAAATGTAGATGATGAGATCAAAGCGAAAATAAGGGAGCAGGCAGCACGACACGGGGTGTCGATGGAGGAAGAGGTTCGAAGGATATTGAGAAGAGCCGTGATTCAATCCAAGGCACAGTCAAACAAAAATATGATGACCTTAATTCGAGAGAGACTGGCTGAAAGAGGGCTATCTGATAAAGATTATGTTGAACTAGAGATTCCTTCTAGAAATGATAGTGTGACAAGGCCTCCGGTTGATTTTTCAGACTATTATCCAGAATTAGAAGATGAGGAAGAATGATTCTGCTTGATACCAACATTTTTTCTGAAATGATGAAACCCCATACTGACTTGCATGTTGCGTCTTGGATTCAAGAACAGCAGGTAGAAGATTTGTTTTTTAGCACAGTTTCTATGGCGGAAATTTATGGTGGTATTGAAATGTTGCCGGATGGTAAACGAAAAGAACACATGAAGCTTCGAGCTGAAGCGATTTTAGGTTTGTTTGGAAATCAGGTTTTATCTTTTGGCGAGATGACGGCGGTCGTTTTTGGCGAGATACTCGCACAACGTAAGAAAATCGGTCGCCCGATTGAAAAATTTGATTGTATGATCGCATCAATGGCTATTGTTAACCGGTGCGTTTTGGCAACTCGAAATATCAAAGATTTTGAGGGGATTTCGGGATTGAAAGTTGTGAATCCATGGGCCGGGGTTTAATTTATGTTTCAAAGATTAGTAGTGACGCTAAACTAGAGGGATGAAACAAATAGATTCAATTTCAAGAAACACGATAATTATCGGGGGGCTGTTGATGATCGTGGGGCTGCTGGGCCGTTTTTTAAGCGGCACAACCAGCATAACAGCCCTCATCCCACTGTTCTTCGGTTTGCCTATAGCAATCCTGGGGTGGTTTAGTCAATTCCCTGAACGGGCCAAAGTCATGCGCATCGGCGTTTCTATACTGGCGGCTTTGGGTGTTTTCGGCACCAATAGCGCTGTTACAGATATTCTGGCCGGTAACGAACTATCGGCCGCATTGCTCTCGCGTGGCGGGATGCTGTTGCTGTGTATCGTTGTACTTTCTCAGAATTTTGGATGGCTCGTGAAAACGGCTAGGTCTTAGAACGTTTGTTTTAATTCGGCCGGGTTGATACAATTTAGCCATGCCTAAAATTCTTTCAATCCTGCGCCATCGTCAGATATTTTTGCTCTGGCTCGGCCGACTTGTATCCGGTTTTGGCGACCGATTTTTTGATATAGCCGTCGTTTGGCTATCGGTCCAAATTGTCGGGAGCGAGGCAGGATTTATCCTCGCGGCCGGATCGATTTCAAACTTTTTGGCCGGGCTGATTGGGGGAGTGCTGGCCGATCGCTGGGATCGACAAAAGATGATGATCGCCATCGACATCATCCGGGCGACTTCGATTCTAACCCTCCCCTTGGCCGCATTTTTAGGCGAGATCACCCTAATCCACTTAGCCGTTGCGGCCGCTATTGAAGGGGCGATGGGAAGCCTGTTCGACCCCGCTTTGCAGGCCAGCTTGCCCCAATTGATCAAAGACGAAGAGGAATTGCAGGCGGGTAACGCACTGATCGATGTCACGTTGCGCATCTCCCAAATTGTGGCTCCCGGGTTGGCCGGTTTTTTGATCGCTACAATTCCGGTCCAGCATCTATTCACCATCGACGCCGCAACGTTCATCATATCCGGTCTTGCACTGTTTGCCATCGGCCGGAAATTTAACTGGAAGCCAGAGCCATCGGCCGAAGCATCACACGGATTTATCGCAGAAATTCGGAGCGCATTTGAGCTTGTGCGGAAGCACCGGCCGATGTTTTGGGCCATCCTCACCTACATCCCGTTTAACATTGCATGGGCCGGGTCGCTCATGGTTGGGCTGGCACTTTTGGCCGATGGGCCGCTTGAGGCAGGTGCTCAGGGATATGGCCTGTTGTTTACCGCTTACGGGGTTGGTAGCGTGCTGGGCAACCTTGTTGTCGGGTCGATTACGGTTAAGCGGCGGGTGCTTATGCTGTTTGCTGGGCAAGTTGTCTTTGGCACCGGCATCATTTTGGTGGGATTAAGCCCATCGTTTTGGACGGCCGCATTTTTTACCTTTATAGCCGCGCTTGGCACACCGATGGCTGACCTGATGTTGCTGTTTATGGTGCAGAGTGATTTTCCTGCAACCCACGTTGGCAAGGTGATTAGCTTTCGGTACACGATCTCAAACATCGGCTATTCGGCCGGGTTATTAATTGCCGCCTACCTGTTCCAATGGCTTGATATTCGGCCGGGGCTTGTGTTCTTGGGCGTGCTGATTCTAATCACCGGCGTGATTGGGCTTATTCGGTTTAGAACAACTTCTCAAAATTGAAGTATTAGACGCCCCGATGGGGCGTCTCTTTTTGGGTTTCTTGCTTGACGAAAAACCGGTCACGAGATATTTTGAAAACCTGTTGACTGAACAAAAAGGTCTTATCGACTCAGCCAGAGAAAAAAACAACTGTATGGAGGCAAACGTATGAAAAAATTATCGATTATAGTTGGAGCTATTGTAGGTTTTTTAGCGGCAGTTTTATTGTTTACTTTTGCACCTAACTGGTTGCAAGGGGAACCGGCCACAGCACAAGAAGATGGTGAACGGCAAATGATTATCGCCATCGAAGATGTTGAAGTGATTGATGGGGTAGAAACTGTTACTGAAGGGGAGGTCGTCGTGAGCTTCGATAATCCCCCCGAAATACCGGCCGGACCTACAGCTGTAGACGGAATTTTCAAAAGCCAAGAAGGTGACACAATTTTTGTTGGCACAGGCAGTATCGAGGTTGAGGTTTCTATCGAACAGATCAACGATCAAGAGCCTGTTATGGCGGTGGCAGCTTCACACAGCGGCCCTGAACTGTCTGTCGTCATTACGGCCGATACTCGGTTTTACCTCGACCTAACCCCGCCGCCCGAACCCAATCGAGCAGACTTGGACATGGGTGAAATGTCTGTGGTGCGGACAGTAGAACCAAGTTCGGCCGAAGATTTAGGTGAGGACGCCATGCTTCAAGTGTGGGGGGTAACTGATGGTGACACCATCACGGCCGATGTTGTTTTAATCTCACCGATTCGGTAGCCAGTGGTCGGTGGCTGGTCTACTGATCACTACTGTTCCCTTAGCAATCAACTTAATAGCCTGCCTCTCAGGGTTCTTCTTTGCGGATTTCCTTAATTCATGTCAATATTGCAACACCCTAAAGATACCTACGTAGAATATAGTGTGATTATGATGTTTGGGTGCCTTATTGAACTTAATTATATTTTTTAGTTTTAAAGGAGAACGCGCGATGAAAAGCCACGAAATTGACTATAAACTTTATGGGGACGATATGCAGTTTGTGGAGGTGGAGCTTGATCCGGGGGAAAGCGTGATTGCTGAAGCCGGAACCATGATGTACATGGATCAAGGGATATCCTTTGAATCAAAAATGGGAGATGGAACTGAAGCTGATTCCGGCATGATGGGGAAACTCTTGAGTGTGGGTAAACGTGCTTTAACCGGTGAGTCTATCTTCTTAACCCATTTCACCAATGCAGGACAAGGCAAAAAACAGGTTTCATTTGCAGCTCCGTTTCCGGGCAAAATCATACCGATTGATTTAGATACAGTGGGCGGGGATTTGCTATGCCAAAAGGATGCATTTTTATGTGCGGCCAAAGGGACACGGGTCAGCATCGCTTTTACTAAAAAGTTGGGATCAGGCTTCTTTGGCGGTGAAGGGTTCATTTTGCAAAAGCTAACGGGTGACGGCAACGTTTTCATCCAAGCGGGTGGAACCATCATTGAACGGCAGCTAAACAATGAGAAAATTTTAGTTGATACCGGCTGTTTGGTAGCGTTTGAAGATGAAATTAGCTATGACATTGAGCGTGCGGGTAACTTGAAATCGATGTTCTTTGGTGGTGAAGGGTTGTTCTTAGCCACATTGCAAGGAACCGGCCGAGTCTGGCTCCAATCACTCCCATTCTCTCGTTTGGCAGACCGTGTGATTTCAGCATCGAACATATCTAGCGGCCGTAGCAGCAACCAGGGCGAAGGCGGCATTGGCGGAGCGATTTTAGGCAGTATTTTAGATGGCTAAAGCCTGACTCACGAATACCGTTTGCTAATCGGCCCAACCGGAATAAAGCAAAATAAGGTTCTTCGTGTAAGCACATTATTACCCGTTTATCTGTAAGATTGCGGTTAATTCAATACCGAATTTAAAGCTTCGAATAAGATAATTGTTCGAAGCTTTTTTATTGTGGTGCAACGGCATCAATAGCAAGGATTATCACAGCATGGCACATCTCGAAGGAACAGAACGGGCGCACTACGTTCAAAACATGTTTGCAGGCATCGCCGGAAATTATGATCTCATGAACAGGATCATGACGTTTGGGCAAGATATGAAGTGGCGGCGCACAGTGGTCGAGCAGGCCCGCATCCCACAAGGGGGGCGCTTGCTTGATATCGCAACCGGCACAGGGGATATTGCGGCCGAGGCCTTAAAAGATGACCCGACGATCCAATCTGTGGGTGGTGACTTTACGATTGAGATGATGATTGCGGGGAAGAACGACTATCCTGAACGGAAGCCGATCCAGTGGGCGGTGTCAGATACGTTATCGCTACCGTTCCCAGATAATTACTTTGATGCGGTTACTTCAGGATTTTTGATGCGCAATGTGATTGATGTTGAAGCGGCGTTTCGTGAGCAGATGCGGGTCACCAAACCGGGCGGCCGTGTGGTTGTGCTCGAGACGAGCCCGCCCAAAGATAATGTGCTTAAGCCGTTTATTCTCATCCACTTAAACTATATCTTGCCCACCTTGGGGCGCATGATTGCAGGCAGCAGTGAAGCGTACACCTATTTGCCTGACTCAACCAAAGCCTTCAAATCGCCAGAAGCATTGGCTTTTTCTATGCGGCAGATGGGGTTTGAAGATGTGGAGTTTGAAGAGTTTATGATGCGGACAATCGCCATCCATGCTGGCACAAAACCGGCATAGTTTAATTTATTATCTGAGACCTTGGTCTACTTGGTCGATGTAAATCATCTGCTCTTTGTTCATTTCGCGAGTGGGGCCTATCAAACGCACCAGCAAGAAGCCGGCCGCAAATCCACCAATGTGTGCCCAAAAAGCCACCCCGGCCGTTTCTGATGCTTGGCTAAAGCCGCTGAACAGTTGCATGCCAAACCACAATCCCAACAAGATCCACGCGGGAATTTGAAACCGGCGAAACAGTAAAATGGGAACCATGGTTGTGACTTTCACCATCGGGTAAAGCAATAGATAGCCGCCTAAAACGCCTGCAACTGCGCCGCTGGCACCAATCGTCGGAATCATCGAATCAGGGTCAATCATCACATGGGCAAGAGCCGCTATAACCCCACACAGCAAATAAAAGATGAGAAAGCGGCCGCGGCCGAGCTTGTCTTCGATGTTGTCCCCAAAAATCCAGAGGTAGAGCATATTTCCCCCAATGTGCATGAGTCCACCGTGTAAAAACATCGAGCTAAATATTGTGTAGAACTCAGCACCAAACGCACTTGTTAGCTGATCTGGGATCAAGGCCCATGTATCCGCAAATCTAGGCCACAGTTCAACATTAAACAGGGATGGGGCTTCGAGGATAAAGGCGATGATGTTTAAAACGATGAGTGAAACAGTGACGGCCGGAAATCTGTGGGTTGGGTTTTGATCTTTTATGGGAATCATGATGAAGAAACCTTACTTCTATTAAGATGAGTGTGTATAGGCGCAGATTGTAGCGTAAGGAGGGCGTTCTTCCTAGGTTAAGACTAAGGAGCTGACTTTAGATGATTGTATTAGTGGTAGGCACCAAGTGGGCAGATAAACGAAAACTGAGATGGGTCTGCGGGCAAATCGGCCGGATCCGGTGTCCCCAACTGGATTCCCATGAAGCCCAACACAAAGTAGGTAATGGTTACTGTCAGGATAATTCCCATTATCCAGTAAACCATTTGTGGAGAAACTTCTTCGATTTCTTGCTGTATCATCGCCATGGGCTAAATTTTAACAGAAACAGGACTATCATGAAAGAGTCTGATTTGGCTTAAGTTGGGGGGCAGAAAGAAAGGCCATAAGTCCTAATTTTGATAACTTGTTTGAGTTTTTTGAGCGTATCTTTACATTGCACAAGAAGGGTAGGAAAATACTATCGAACAGACTATAATTGTATTTATGTAGGCTCCCTCTGAGGTGGTAGTGCAACGCCCGTTGTGCTCCACCTCAACTTTTTTCTACAGACAAATTAAATAAACTTTTCAAAGGTCAGAAATTTCTGGCCTTTTTTGTTGCCTGTATACGGACTCCCTAGACTGTTATTGATTTGAATGCCAAATGTTTGGATCAGTTTCTAGGACTTCCTCTAGATCTGCGTAGGCGATTAAGCGTTTGTCGAAGGTGTTTGAAAAGAAGTTGTAGCCATTGCAGGTCACAAGGATGATTTGCTCTCCGTTTTCTTGAAATAGCAAATCTGCACGGCTGGGGTCTGCATAAATAAACCGAGAGATTTTATAAACATAGGTTGTAGGGCCATCGGTATAGCGAACTTCGTCTCCAATTGATAGGGTATGTAGCTCACCAAATGCTCCGGTGATTGGCCACATGGTGGTGACATGCCCTGCAAAAACCATGCTCAGCCTGTCATTTGGATACTGTCCAGCACCTTCAAGCAATCCAACTCCCTTCCCTAAATCTTCTAAATCCCAGCCTCTGTCTATCAGCGGAATTGTGTAAGAGGGTTTATCGACCTCGATTGCGGGAATTTCAAATCGGCCGTGGTTAACTAGGCTTGTTGATTCCTGATTGTGCCTTGCCAGAAACCTGTTGTTTTCTCTGGTTAAAATCGGGAACTGTTCCGCAGTTTCTAGAAGAGTGCGCTGCAATTTCCCCAACGCGGTAGATTCAGCAGATGATTCAACTTCAGCAGATTCTGGTTCAGTGATTTCAATCTGCTCACGAGAGGGAGTTTGTGTCGGACTGAGCACCGGCGGAGTGTCTGCAATATTTTCTTTTACTGTTGTTTTTTTGATAACAACTGGGGGAATAGAAATAGGATCTGGGGGTGCGGGCTGATCTGAAAGTGGCTTTTCAATTGTTAGCGGCGCGGGGGTGGCTGGTGGGTGGGCCTCATCTGCCAGAGATCGGGTGTTAAGGGCCAAACTTGAAGGGAGAAAGAATGTGCCTCCCAAAATCAAAAAAAAGATAGCAAATCTTCTTATTCTATCGTTTTTGAGAGGCATTTGAATTTGACCTAATTCCCTTTGGGAGCTGTACGACCTGCATAAACAGATAACACTAGGGCCGGGAACATGACAACTAAGAATAAAAGGAATAGGCTGAAGGATAAGGGGCGGCCGCCGCCTAAATCAGGAATATCATCAACGGGCAACGTTGTGGGTGTTGGCGAAGGAGATTGACTGCCACCGCCACTTGTTGTTTGTGTCGTGGCAGTTGGTTCCGGTTCAGGTGTCTCTGTGGCAGAGATGGGCGTGTTTGTTGGGAGTGGCTCAGGCGTATCTGTTGGGAGCGGGTCAGACACGGGTGGTGTGGGGGTTAATGTTGACCCAGCATGAACGGGTGTGACGGTTTCTGATGAAAACATCAACAGCATAAATATTGATAGGATTGCAGTAAATAGTCCAATTGAAGCTAAAGGTCGAAGTTTGTTTGCCGAAAATGGTTGTGAGTTTTTCATGTGTTTGATCTCTTAAATTAAATAGGGTTGTGCACGGTCGTGTTACTGTAAATTCCTGAGTTAGCGTGGCGCGTAGGGGATAAATAGTTGCCACCAGCGGCCTAATGCAACATATGTTGGAGGATGTGTGGTTTCTAGCCCGTTTGTTTCCACATCGACCAGCCAATAAGTGTAGATGCCCGGGGGCAAATCTTGATCAACATAGACGTATACCTTTCCGGGGCCGGTGGTTACTGGAGAGCTTTCAAAATGAATTTGTTGAGCACTGTCCAAAATTCCGTTTGTACTGCGCATAATTCGGAAGCCAAAATTGTCAATTTCTGAGCCTGTTTCCCACCGCAAAGTGACCTCACGCAGGTCCGTTTGCTGCACCGTAAATGAAAGCAGTTCGATCGCGGTTGGAACCGTAGGCGTGAACACATAGTCTTCAACCTCGCCCGATGTCGCAATACCAACAGAATCACCGATCTCATCAACCGCCCCGCCGTCAAACGAAACGCGGAATCGAGCATAAATCTCATCAGCAAGTTGAGCTGGTGCATTGAACGTAATACGGTTCGTAACCAGATTACCGCCGTTGGATGGGTTGGTTAAAACAAAGGTCACAAACTCATCGGGCGAGAAGCTTCCATCTCCATCCATATCGATCCAGGCTCCCACGGTAGCGGTTAAACCGGCCGTGCCTGAGATAAATACGGTCACGTCGAAGCTGAATGGCTGGTTCGGCCCTATGTTGCCAATCAGTGTGACCCCATTATCATCAGTATGATCATTTGCATCTGTTCCAGGAGCCCCATCGTCTTCATGGTTAACATCTGGCCCTAGATTGATGTTGGGGTTAATCACATGCAGGGCCGGAGTGATGTAGGTACCGTTTTCGATTGTCCCGTAATCATCTGGCAGATCACCGTAGTCATAAATGACCACTTCAAACCGTTCAAAGTCAGAGTCATCTTCATCATCGGGGTCGCTGTCGTTGGTCTCATCGTCATCATTAAACGTATCTGTTCCACCTGATCCGTTGGTAGGATCAGAGTCGTCATCAACTCCGCTGTCACTGGTGATCTCCGCTTGATTGCGGACAAACTGCTCCTCCGCGCTGGCGATTAAGGCCACGACCGTGTAGGTGGTTGTATCACCGGTCGCCAAGCCGCTGTCTGCCCAAATGATCGTTCCTGTTTGCCCCACGCTTGGGGCGGTGTCTGGGGCTGGGCTGGCCGATACAAAGGCTAGCTGTGTGGGGAGCGTATCCGCTATGGTGAAGTCACCACTGGCCACCTGCCCCTGATTCATCACCACAATTTCAAATGTGATGGGGAAGTCGCGAGCGTATGGTGCAGGGGAGACGATGCGTTTGACTAACGAGAGATCATATTCATAAATCGGCGTGATCGTGGCAAAGTCAGAGTCATCTTCATCCCCCGGATCATTGTCGTTGGTCACATCGTTATCGTCGATTGTGTCAGTTGCTTCAGAGCCATCGGTTGGGTCGGAGTCACTATCGTCTCCACTGTCGTTGCTGATTTCGGCCGTATTTGTGATCGTGCCCGACGGAGACAGCGCGTTGATTTGGGCAATCACGGTGATCGTTGTGATCTCTCCTACCGCTAAGTTAGTCAGATTCCAGACAACGTTCCCGTTGTTGCCAACCCCAGGGTCAAAGGTCGGGGCTGGATCGGCCGAAACATAGAGGAGTTCACTTGGTAGTGGATCGGTGACTTCAACCGCACCACTGTCAACACTTCCTTGGTTCATTACATTCAAAGTGACTGTGATGAAGTCACCAACGACAAAGAACGGCTGCGGCTCGATTGATTTGATCAGAGCTAGGTCATATTCGATGGCGGTGATCACTTCAAAGTCAGAGTCATCCTCGTCACCGGGATCCTGATCATTGGTCACATCGTCATCATTAAACGTATCAGTTGCACCGCTGCCGTCAGCTGGGTCAGAGTCATCATCGCTACCGCTATCGGCTGTAATTTCGGCCGTGTTGGTGAAGGTTCCAAGGGCCGAAATTTGGGCCACAACCGTGTAGCTGCGGGTAGCCATCGATGCCAAGCTGGTGTCATCCCAGCTAATTTGGCCGCTGGCCCCGACCGTTGGGGCGGTTGTTGGCAAAGGATCAGCAGATACAAAGGTGAGTCCGGCCGGTAATGTGTCTTCAACTGTGAAGTTGCCGCTGCCAACAGCACCCTGATTCATCACTTGGATCGTGAAGGTCAGATTTTGGTTAAGTGTGATGGGGGAGGGGGTTAATGGATCAAGCCGCTTGATTAAGGCTAAATCGTATTCATTGATCGGTAGTTCTGCATAGTCAGAATCATCCTCATCACCCGAATCTTTGTCATTGGTAACATCCCCGTCGTCGAATGTGTCGGTTGTATCCGAGTTATCGGTTGGATCAGAGTCGTCATCGTTTCCGCTGTCGGCCGTAATTTCTGCGATATTGCGGATCGTGCCAGCCCCCAAACTGTCGATCTCTGCTACTACCGTGAAGGTCATATTTGTAGCGGGTGCTAGATCGGTTTGGGTCCATGTAATGACGCCGCTGGAGCCAACGGCCGGTGCGCTGGCCGGAGCAGGATCAGCCGATTGATAGACTAGTTCTGCGGGCAAAGTATCTTCAACCGTATAATTTCCGGCCGTCACGCTCCCCTGATTCCGTACAACGACGGTAAAGGTGATGATGTCCCCAACAAGGTACGGACCGCCAGTTTCGAGACGTTTAATCAGAGCCAGGTCATACTCTGATACCGTAATTTCCTCAAAGTCAGAATCATCTTCATCACCAATATCGTTGTCGTTTAAGTCAGAGTCATTGATCGTATCAGTCGCTCCGCTACCATCGGTTGGATCAGAGTCCTCATCGACCCCACTATCAGCTGTAATTTCAGCAATGTTTTTGATGGCTGATAGCGGAAGCGTGTCGATTTCAACCACAACCGTGTACGTTGTTTGGGCTCCAATTGCTAACCCAGAATCGTTCCAGATGATGTTGCCCGAACTGCCAACGGCCGGAGCCGAGTCAGGGGCTGGGCTGGCACTCACGTAGGTCATCTCGGCCGGAAGCGTATCCCGCACGGTAAAGTTGCCGCTTGC
>JAHDEN010000168.1 GCA_020628815.1 Chloroflexota bacterium
CTTCGGGCTGGAGGTAGGCGTGTTCTTGATGGGGGACTTCGTACTCCCCTTCGACTACGACATCGGCGGCCGCCCAGCCTGCGTCGATGTCTCCTTTGCGGATTTTCATGTGGTAGTAGTCGTTGCCTTTTGCACCACTTTCAGGGTGCAAAAGGTGATCGGTAGCTAAGGCCGATTCGATGTCGGGGAAGATGGGGAGCGGTTCCCATTCGATGGCGATTTTGGCAGCCGCAGTTTGGGCCGCTTCGACTGTTTCGGCGACAACGATGGCGACGTGGTCGGCCTCCCAACGGCTGACGTCAGACGGGACTTTGGAGCGGCCGGTTGACTCAACACCGATAAAGACTGGTTGGTCGAAGAGGGTGAGGCCGTATTCGTTGACGGGGACGTGCTTGCTGGTGTAAATGCCCAGCACGCCCGGTTCAGCCTCGGCCGCGCTTAAGTCCATGCTCAACATGCGGGCGTGGACTTGGTCGCTGAAGACGACGACGGCGTGGAGGAAGTCTTGTAAGTTGTCTGATTGTAAATCAGCAACGGCAAGGTCACCCGGGTAGCGGGTGGTGCCGGTGACTTTTCCGGCCGCGTCGATTCGTTTTTCGCTTGTTCCGATCATAGTGCATGGGGCAAGTTGCAGATTGCAAGTCGCCGAATTGAATTAATTTTGATGCCTTTGGGAGATTTGATCAATTGCTCGTTGTGCTAAATTTCTAATTGATCGACCCTCAAAATCTGTACCAAAATCAAAATTTGCAACGTATTCTAAAAACTCAACTGCTTTTTTTAAGCCAACTTTTCCAAGGGCAAAAACAGCAAGATGTCTGACATTTGAGTCAACATCACCTAATCTAACAATTAACGCATCAGAAACTTGACCAATTTTTAACGATGATAATTGTTCACAATTTGACATCAACCCACAAACGTTATGACGAATATGTGAATCTTTATCATTACTCAAATGAACAAGATAATCCATTGATCGATCCATGTCTATTCTTTGCATGGTTTTCGAGATTAAAGGAATTGATTTTCTATGATTTTCAAGAAGCTCCTCAAAAATAGCAAAGAGACGATCTTCATCAATATTTTTGAGAGCATTGATTGCTCTTTCTTCGCCAAATTCACTGAATGCATGTAGCTCTCTCATCAAAGCCAAAACATGTTCAGTATCATTAAAGTTTTGAGTCATTAAGCAATAGTCGAAATTATGGTTAGGTCATTCGGGTAGCGGGTGGCGCCGGTGACTTTTCCGGCCGCGTCGATTCGTTTCTCGCTTGTTCCGATCATGTGGGTATTCTACACTTTTTATTTTTATTGTATCCTAGCAAAAATTAATTCTACTAAACGAGAGTCTAAAATGTCAGATTCACTATCTTTATTGCTGTTTTACACCTTACGAATATCACTTCTGATTGGAGCTATTATCTTTTACTATAGAAAAAACAGACCAATCTGGGTTGGGCTTATTGTAGGGCTACTATTTGGCTTGTGGGGATTTATTTGGGCATGGGGTATGCCCGAAAAGCCTCAACCGAAAAATCTGCCTACCTCATGAACAGCATACAGCAAGACACAGTTTAACTGATCTAGTAAAGTGCAAATGCTTTAAATTCTAATTTTGATATGCCGCCTATCACGGTTCCCGATCTACCAAAGATTCAGCTGGAATTCGGGCGATAGGCAGGTAAATAATCGTCCCGTTGGAACCGGTGTTTGGATCGGCCGTCGGGCTGGGTGTTAGCTCCGGCGTTGCACTGACCACAGGGGTTCCGGTTGGGTCGGCCGTTTCAGTGGCTGTGGCTGTAGGCACAAGCGTCTCTGTAGCAGTAGACGTAGGCGTTTGAGTAGCTGTAGCTGTTGCTGTACTGGTTGCGGTTGGTGTCGCTGTCGGTTCCGGTGTTGGCCCGATGGCTTCAATCCAATCGTGAACGGTTAAAATAGCGGCCGTGTCAATTGTGTTTTTCGACAAAGGGGGCATTTTGATTGTTGAATCCAGAGAGCTCAGCCTGAGGTAAAGCGTGGACAAATCAGGATTTCCAGGAGACACAATCTTTGCCCCAGAAACGCCTAAGTCGTCAAGAGAAACCTGGTCGATCAAATTTTTGTCACCCAACGGAGTAGCCAAGCGAGCATCAAAGGCGGCCCGAATACTATTATCAGGATTGTGACACATGGCGCAGTTTGAATCTAAATAGGATAAAACACGATCTTCTAAGGGGGCAGATGAGTCGTTGATGTCTACCGAAGTCAAATAGGAGTTAATTTGATTCGCTTGAAAAGAGCCAGCTAACAACCCTAGATCATTTAAGTGGATCAACTGGTTCTTGGTCTGCCCAAGAGTCGGGTAGGTCATATTTCTGTTTAACTGGCGTGTGTTTAGCCCCAACACCTGCCCCGAGCTTTCTGTATGGCACTGCATACATTGGGCACGGGATGGGTATGTCCATATTTGAGGCTGACCATTAAAGCTGGTTTGTTCCTCTAGCCCGGCCGCATCTACCAACTCCGCATCGCTGCCGTCTGCCAGCCATTTATAGGTGAATCCATACCAGCCGTCTGAGCCGTGAACCATAAATCGAGTTTCCAAACGCTGATCAGTACCAAACTCAAAATGCTTAATAATCACAGTCCCTTCAGGAAACTCCCACGCATCGTTTTCAGAAAATGCAATCTGCTCTGCAGCGGTGTCAGCCACCCCATCGTTTGGGACTGCGATCCAACGATACTTGGTCGCATTATCGGAATAAAATGGGGCATTTACCTGATACGGAATAAAAGCGGGAGATGCGATTAGATCGGCTAAATCGGTAAAGGCACCCGTTTCTGATAACAGGTTGGGCAGCTGTGGGGGCAATTCTTCTGCTCTGCTCAATTTTTTAGCGTAATTGTTGTAGCCAAACCCTCTCGAGAAAAATATTTCTCCATCATGATCTTTGCCATAAGCCCAAACCCGATCATATGACCCGATATCGATTGTGGAGAATGAATCATTGTCAGGATCGTAGCGTGTTCCCCAGATGTTGCCTGAGTAAATGTCGCTAAAAATATACCGGCCGGCAAGCTCAGGAAACTCTGAACCGGTGTAAACCTCACCACCCACAACGGAAGAGTTGCTTGCGATGCGATCATAGGAGAATGCAGCATCGGTCACATTGCCGATAATGCCGCTTGAAGGCCATTCTGGGCCGAGTCTGTCGTTGCTTAAGTTGGGCGGCTCTGTATTCCCCGCCTTGTGCGGCCATCCATAGTTTCCACCAGCCTCGATAAAATTGACCTCTTCATCTCCAACCGGCCCCACTTCAGCAACCCAAATCTGGCCGGTTTCTTCATCGATGGTCATTTTCCACGGGTTCCGGTGCCCCAAAGAGTAATATTCTTCTAGAGTTCCACCAGTTGCATCAACAAACGGATTGTCATTTGGAATCCAATAACCAACCCCAGAAATATCGTCAGAGTTAAGCTGGGTTAACGTCCGTCGTGGAGCATGACTTTTAGCAGGGTCTTTGTCCACGTCGATTCTAAAACTCCCGCCTCGAAAACTGTCTGAAATATTTTGTGCGTCTGTTGGGTCGGCAATTCCGGCCCCGCCAAATTCCCCAAACGTAAAATATAAAAAGCCGTCATTTCCAAAATCCATTGTTCCACCATAATGGGTCAAACTCTCCAAGCGAGAAAACTCGATCATCACAAGTTCGCTGGAATCATCGACCTGCATTGTGGCTAAATTAGGGACATTAAAACGGCTAATCCGAACCAAATTTGTATTGGCCAAGTAGCTCACATAAATATAGCCATTGTTAGACGAGCCAGATTGGTTAAATTCTGGATGAAAAGCAAATCCCATAAACGCCCCATCCCTCGGCCCGGTCCCTTCCCAATCTTTGGTGATGAGTTTTGACTGTTCAACCCGGCCGCTGATGTCCATAATCAAGGTTTTTGTTGAGACAGCTTCATCATTCTCAAAAATGTGTATTTTCCCCTCAAGGGTCCCTACCGCCATTTGGGTTGTTTCCGGGACCGGTTGGAAGCTAATCGGCCATTCAAATTTTAAATTGGGAAACGCATCTACAACTTCATATTCATAAGTTATCGGAGATTCACTCGGTGGTTGCTCGGGAAATACTCCGTTGAAGTACGGCCCAACAGGTTCAAGCGAGGCTTGGCTGTGGGTTGGCCGGTATCCGTAGAAAAGTAGAAACCCAATTAAACTCAGCAGTATGATGGCAAAAGGTATCCCTTTATAAAATGAGTTATACGTCACAAGTAATCCCCGAATGCATATTTAGACAAGATCGGCAAGCACCCTAGCGACATCAGCTTTCCAAACTTGGAACATGGATATCGTTTATTTAGACTAACTAAAGTATTTTTACAAAATGATTGGTTATGGTGACTAAAAATATAGCTTGGTAAGCTTAAGCCACGAGTTTCATTCCGGATGAAGATGAAAAAATCAGTACAAGCTGACTAACTTCTAATTGCCCACATAAAACTGGATGCGATCAACTAGGGTCACGTTTAAAAGGGATTGATAGACACGAATGATGAAAGGTTTAGAAATCGCAAAGGCATTTTATTTTGAGTGGGGCAAGCCGTATTTAGAAGAATCGTTTCCTGATTTGGCAAAACGGGTCGCAGTCGGCCGGATATCTGGCTCAGACGTGCTGGGAGGTGATGATGAGATCTCTAAAGATCACAATTGGGGGCCGCAGTTCACGATTTTTCTTTCGGCCGAAGATTATGCGGCTCACGCTGAAACGCTGTCGGCCGAAATCAATGCGGCTGCGCCTAACCCATGGAGGGGTTACAAGTTAGACGGTGGAGGAGACAAAAGCGTCAATGTTGAATGCATCCCGAACTTATTTAAAACGTGGTTTGGCTTTGGCAAACTCCCCCAAAATAATGACGCTTGGAAAGCCGTTGTACAAAAAGGGGTTGATGGAGGCATTCATTACGGCCGGGAGTCATCCCTCTATTTTTTGCGGCATGGCGCCATCTGGTTCGATGGCTCTGGAGAGCTCACCGCATGGCGCAAAGCCCTGCACACTTACCCACAAACCATATGGCGCACCCGCTTGGCCGAAGAGATTTTTCGAGTCTGGCATCACGGCGAATACAACTTTGTGCAGCGGGTGGCCAAACGACATGACCCATTAGCAAAAGCGATTTGTATCGGTGAGTTCGTCAATGGGGTTATGCGCACCTATTTGTTACTGAACCAAGACTTTACCCCTTATTGGAAATGGCTGGCGCATGAATTTCGCAAATTGGATGAAGCTCAAACTGTTGCCCTTCAGCTTGATGAGCTAGTGACTACCGATAGCCTAGATAGACAGATTGAGCTTGTATTGCAAATCAGCAGCGATATTTTTGATCGGATGAAGGAGGAAGGAATCATCTACGAATCAAAAGAGTTGAAGAACCTTCTGCCGCTATTAAATGCACATATCCAATTGAGCCAATAGAAGCAATCTAAGGGGCAAGGGTTTACTTGTCAAATCGCTCATCTCTTGCCGCTTGCTAACCGATATTGCCCGCCGGTCTATGAGTGGACGGCCGCAGAAAGGGCTGTTTAAACCTCTTGTTTGCGCATAAGCGCCTCAAGGTCAGCCTTAATCATCGCCTCGTCTTCAACAGAGTCTGATTTACGCCAAAGGGTGCGGGTAAAGTAACTAATTGTCAGCAACACGACACCAAATCCACTAAACAACAAGACCCGGCCGCCGATCTCCACCTGATCCAAGTCAACTAAAATCAGCTTGCTCAAGGTTAGAAAAATAATACCCACACTCATATTTCGGATATCTGTGCGATCAAAAACAAGCCCGCCAACCAATAAACCAACCGCATACAAAGCCCAAAGTGCTGTGATCATCGCCTCGACATAAGCGAACTCAAGACACTGAGCGAGAATCCAAGCCAAGGCGAGTAGATGCGTCCCTGCATCTATCATCCATTTCATTGGCCTTTGCGACGAATACCAAACTACCACAATCAAAAGGGATATGACCATTGTCAGAGTTGAAAGGGCGGTTGGGGAGACAAATGGAGCAGGTGCATTCGATCCAGCAAAAAAATCGATCAGATGGAGTACGGTGATAACCCAGCCTGCTATTACCAGCATATTACCCCCAAAAATCAGGAGAAAATCATCATCCTTTTTGGCCACTGCCCAAACGGCAACAATCTGACCGGCAAACAACAATACCATGAAATGTGGGAACAATAAGTATCCATCGAGACTGTACATAATATGAGCGAATACCAGACACAGCACCATGGGTACAACCTGGAGCCGCAGAAAACGCCGATTAAGAAAATAACCGGCCGCAAATACACCCAAATTGAGCAACACTGAAAACAGTAGCCAATAGCTAGTGCGCTCATCCAGCATATAGATTTCTCGCCCTATGGATATTAATGCAATCACATGAGCAACAAACGCGTATAGTGGTTTAAGTCTCCCCTTTTCTAAAAACGAAGCCCCGATCAAGCTACAAATTAAGACCAGATACGCGACGAAGTTAAGATTAAACACAGGTGTTTCAATCAACTGGAAATTAATCTCGCCCTGCGTCCACCCGTCCCATATCATTCCGCTCCAACCTAGGCCGACAAATAAGAATAAAATAGATGCAAAATATGAGGCTACATCTCTCTTTTCTCGTCTAGCAAAGGCTGTAAAACTTGCCGCTTGCAAAGAAGTGATGATAAGAAAAAATGATAAAAAGTTTGTTTCAGCCTGTAGCGGGGCAATCATCAAAAGCACCGCACCAACGACTAAAAGGGGGAATTGAAGGAGCTGAAAACGAGCATCTCTGCCAAAATAATAGACGGTTCCTAAATAAACAGTGCCACTCACAGCCATAATCGTTGCCCATAATTGGCTACTGATATCTGGCCAAAGCATGAATAATCCGGCCGCGGCTAGAAGGGGTGATGTCACAATCAAAGGAAGTGGCAGAGGCATCCAGTCTGGCCACGATAGTAGACGCTTTGAACCCACATCTGCCTCTGGCTCAAGCGGATCATTATTATTCGCACCTTGTTGCTCTTCGGCCGCTAATCTGCGTGATCGTTCGGCCAAAATCTCGGCCGGATCAAGTTTTGCTCGTTCTAGAACCAATTTAACCACCGGCACGATCCCAAAACCGATGCAGGCAAATATAATGCCACCTTGAACCGCCAGCCTTTCGTCATAGGTGAACCTATAACTTGATTCAACAAGTACTGAACTGGCAATCATGATAATCCAGCCTAACGTCGAAGTAAGCATAAACAGGTGATTCCAACTTAGCGTGGTGTAAATAGCAATTGGGCCTAATAAAATAACACAGGTGTAAGCGATATAAGACACCATTGACGCATTTTCCGGCCGGATAAAAAATGGGCAAGCCAATCCAAATAACAGCCCGATAAAAGCCAATACCTGTTGCTGTTTCCAAACAGAAAAACCATATGCCAAAATTGTGAGGCAAGAGACAATCAGCAAGGCAAGAACCCCAGGAATTGTGTCGAGGATGGCAGCACCCCAAAGGGTTGTCATGTAACCGGAAGAGATCCCGGCCCCAACCAAAAGCTGTCCAAATGACGGCCGTTTCTCAGTTAGCCAGACCCCTATTCCAAGCAAAATCGCCCCAACGCCGTAACCGGCACCCAGACGAGTCACATCTGTTACCCACCGCTGCTCATTGAGCCAATACAGCATGGTGACCATGCCGATCAGCAACAGCGAAATGCCGATCCGGCTGGTGAGCCACTCAATGTCTGTCAAATTTTTAACCCATTGTGGCTTTTCGCTAGGTGGGGCAGCCACTGCAGGCGATTTTTTCTTACGTTTACGCTTAGATTTACCTTTTGGATCCCGCACAGTAATTGTGGCACCCAATTGCGCGGCCGATTCTAAATCTTTTTCTTTTACAATTTTCTCCAAACGTTCAAGCCGTTTGAAAACAGCGTCTTCCAGTTGATCTAGGCGACCTTCTAATTGACTTTTTTCTAACATGAAACCTCCAATATGCAGCAATATACAAGTGTGTGCGTTGGAGTATGCAGGCAAGTCTTGATTATTTTGTGAATCGGAGGTCCGAACTTTCGGAGTACCGGCCGATAAGCCTCAAGGGTGTAGGTCCCCTAGTGGTTTGTTAAAGACAGCCTATAATCGCTTCAACCGCTCGGCCGCTTCATCCACCGTAATCGTCCCATTATCCAGCATCTTCAAAATAATGCGGCGTTCTTCTTCGCTATCCAGATTAGCTTTCTGAGGTTGCTCTGCTTGGGGTTGTGCCGCACGTTTACGCGCCTCCCGCTCTTCAGGGACACCGGCCCATTCATCGACTTCTTGCATCGCTTTGCCGAAAATTTTGCCCAGAAACCCTTTCCCTTTGTTGCGTTTTTGCAGCATCACCATCGACTTGATCCCATCCCCGATTTTTTCAATTAGCTCTTCAGGGTCAAGTAGATCTTCCAGATCAAAATCTAAGTCAAAGTCATCTTTTCGTTTTGATTTAGACTTCGATTTTTCTTTGCTTTTTTCAGTTTTAAGCGGCCGTAAATAAACATCCCCACCCGCTTCAATGATGAGTCTGCATGAGTCATCACCAATCGTTGCCTGAAACTCGCCGGGCAACATCGTTTCATTTGGCAAATTCATCGGGTTTTCTAAATCCCTTTTGTGGGTAACTAAAAACTGAACGTTCCGATTTTGTGGCCAATACACAATCACATCTCCGGCCGCGATGATGTGATGCTTTTCGGCCGAGAGTGGCCCTTGCAAAATCACATCCCCATCAACGGAATCGAGTTTAACCACGTCCGACACGTTATTAACAAACGCATCCCCCATAATTTTTGACACTTCAACTTTGCCACGCCCCCCACGTAAGCTAAAACCATCTTTCACCGTGCCAATTTTAATATCTCCTGAAATTTCTTTGGCGCTGACATCCCCATCAACTAAGTGAGCCACAATCCCGGCCGATTTTTTGACCTCAAGATCACCATGCAGCTCCCCAATCACCAGCCCGCCACGCAGGTCTGAAACCTTGATATCAAAATCAGCCTCATCTACTCGCAACGAGTGTAGCTCTTTGGCGGTCAATCGATCATCTACCTTTTGAACCGTTACGGCCGACGTTTTAGGCACATACGCTTTCAGATCATATTCGGCCAGAACATTAACCACATCCCCATCTTCTATGATGCTGACATCCCCATCGCTCGAGTATGAAAATAACCCTTTTGATGATCCCTGCAAACTTATCCGGCCGTCACATCGCTCAATATTAATTCGTGAAGAAGCACCAATTCTAAATTGTTTTTTACTCATAATCTTTTGGTCCCAGCTATCGCTAAACAGTCTACTGGATAGTCTAAAAGAACTTATGTTAGATGAAGGTATTTTAGGTCACTGATCCAAAATCGATCTTATGAATTCTTAATTTCGGCCCGCTTAATCAGCACAGGGATCCCTAGGTTGAGCCAGCAACAGCTTCAACAGCCGCCATGATTTTGTAGTAACCGGTACAGCGACAGAGGTTGCCGCTAAAGCCTTGCTTAATTTGCGCTTTGGTTGGATTAGGGTGCTCTTCAAGCAGCTTGGCCCCCGACATGATAAAGCCAGGAATGCAGTAGCCACATTGCACGGCCGCCTCGTCGATAAAGGCCTGTTGCAAGGCTGAAAGGGTTTCGGCTGGTGCAGAACCTTGTTCTGCAGGGTCAAACCCTAGTTTTGACACCCCTTCCACCGTCACAATCTCGGCACCGTGCGCCCGGCCGGCCGGGACCAAACAGCCCATCACCGCATCCCCATCGAGATATACCGTGCAGGCACCACACTCCCCTTCCGCACACCCTTCTTTTGATCCGGTCAGCCCCACATCTTCCCGCAACCAGTCCAACAACGTTTTACCTGCTGAATTTCGGCCATACACCGTCTCCCCATTGATCGTTGTTTCAATCTCAACATCGTCTTCGATTAAGGCGGTCCGATGGGTCTGTTCAGGTTTTTCAGCGCTGCCGACCAACAGCGTTGGCTCCTGCGGCCAAGTGGAGGCTTGCACGTTGTCTCGCAACGCCTTTAGCCCACGTGACACCATGACTGCGATCAGTTCGGTTCGATAGTCGGCCGTGCCGCGCAAATCGTCAATCGGCTTTGGGGTAGATTGGGCCAGTCGTGCTGCTTCTTGAATGACGTCTGGGGTTAGTTTCTGCCCCACCAAAAATTGTTCCGCGCTCGGCGTGCTGATAATCGTAGGAGCAACGCTGCCTTGAGCGATAGATGCGGCCGTCACCGTCTCCCCATCCTGCCCAAATGTGAGCAATAGGGCGATGTGAACCACCGAGATCGCCTGCGCGCGCCGTATGCCAAGTTTGACATAGATGCCCCGTTGGTCTTCGGTCATGGCCGGAAAGCTGATCTTCGTCAGCATCTCATCCGGCCGCATCACTGTCTGGCGTACGCCGGTATAAAACTCGCGAATCGGGACAACCCGCTCACCCCCATCCACAGAATCAAGCGTGACGCTAGCCCCCAGCGCCCACAAAGCTGAAATCGTATCGTTGGCCGGGCTGGCGGTGACCAAGTTACCCGCAATCGTTGCCCGATTGCGCAACTGAGGGGAGCCGACTTCCCAACAGGCCTGAGCCAAAGGCAACGCTTTTTCAACCAGCAATTCGCTCGCCACCACTTGGTTATGGGTCACCATCGGCCCAAGGTGAATCATCCCATTAGCATCTGCTTGAATGCGGTCAAGCCCTGCAATGCGAGAAACATCGATCAGGGTGGTCACACCCGGCCGGGCATGCCGATCTAGCTCTAGCAAGATATCGGTCCCTCCGGCCACAATTCGACCAGAATCACCCAATCCTTTTAAATGGGTCAGGGTTTCTTTAACAGATTTTGGGGTAATGTATCGGGCTATTTTTTGTCCGAGGGTTTGGACTTCATGCATGGGGGACCTCTAAATGATAACAAACGTCCAACGAATTTTTTGATTATACCGCTCTTTACCCTTTCATTCTATGCAAGGTTTGAATATCGGTTAAAAAGATGGTGAAGAACAATTGTAACTTGAGTCATAATAAACTGATGGTACTCTGAGCCCACCCATAGACTTATGGTTAAACTCGGTCCCCCAACATTCAAAACTCTCTTTTCGGGAAAAAATCAATGCAATCGCTTCTAAAGCCAAAACAATTTTTAACGCTGCTGCCGCTTCTTGTTCTCTGCTTACTCATTGGCTTTAATAAGTCTCACCTAACTCCCTCTGCCGCTTATGAACCAACAGCCGTTATTTCTGGCGAGCAGGTCAAGTGGCACCCGATTACCGTGAGTTTTGATGGTCCTTTGAGCAATGAGTGGGATTCAACTCCAAATCCATTTTTAGACTATCGGTTACAGGTCAGGTTTACCGGGCCCAGCGGACAAACCTATGATGTGCCGGGCTTTTTCGATGGGAACGGGCAAGGCGGCAAAACCGGAACCGTGTGGCGTGTCCGTTTTGCGGCCGATGAAGCGGGCACATGGGAATACACCGCTTCTTTTCGGGCAGGTAAAGATGTGGCGATCAGCCTTGAACCGGCCGCCGGTGAACCGATTTCTCCCGATGGTGATAGCGGCTCATTCGTAATTGCAGAGCTAGACACAAACGCTCCCGGCTTTTTAAGCCAAGGGCGGCTCGAATATGTGGGGCAGCACTATTTAAAATTTAGGGATGGGACCTACTGGATCAAAGGGGGAACCGATAGCCCTGAAAACTTTTTAGCCTACGCTGGCTTTGATTTTACGGTCGATCAACCGGGTGGTTTAGATACATCTGGTTTAACTGATGGGATTCATCGATACGGCCCGCACGTTGCAGACTGGCGGACTGGCGATCCCAACTTTTCGGCCGAAGAAAGTGGCTACGACGGCAAAGGGATTATCGGTGCGCTTAACTATCTAAACGGGGCAAACGTCAATTCGATCTACCTACTCCCCATGAATTTAGAGGGAGACGGCCGGGACACCTATCCGTTTACCGGCCCAGAAAACAGTTGGTACAACAAACGGCACTATGACCTGAGCAAATTGCGCCAGTGGAACATGGTGCTAGAACATGCCCAAGAACAAGGGATCGCCCTAAATATCGTGCTGGCAGAAACTGAAGTTGGCAATCGTCAATTTTTAGACGACGGCACATTGGGAACGGAGCGCAAACTGTATTATCGGGAACTGATCGCTCGATTTGGGCACCTGTTGGCGATCAAGTGGAATCTGAGCGAAGAGAACCAATATCCTGTTGAAGAATTAAAGGCTTTTGCCAGCTATATTCAGGCGCTTGACTGGCAAAATCACCCGATTGCGGTGCATACGCTAACCAACAAGTTTGATGATTATGATCAAATTGTGGGGGATGAGCGTTTTTCAGCCTCATCGATTCAATATGCCCCTGACTTGGCCAATTCGTATGTCGAAACGTGGCGCAAAAAATCGGCCGATGCCGGTCACCCTTGGGTTCTGGACATGGATGAAAATAATCCGGCCGGGATTGGGCTAACGGGGCAAAACGCAGCGGAAGTACGTAAAACGGCTCTGTATGACATTTATTTTAGCGGTGGGAATGTTGAATGGTATGCGGGCTATCACGAGTTGCCGTTAGGCGGTGATGTGCGTCTTGAAGATTTCCGCACCCGTGAAGAAATGTGGGATTACACATGGTACGCCCGCCAGTTCATGCAAGACAATTTACCGTTTTGGGAGATGGAACCGGCCGACAATCTGCTGAATTACAGCTCAGCCAGCTACGGGCCGGGGCAAGTTTTTGCAAAAGCGGGCCAAATCTACGCCATCTATTTACCAGATGCCTCAGCCACCGCGCAACTCAATTTATCAGGCACAACCGGCACTTTTCAACAGCGCTGGTACAACCCTCGAACGGGTCAGTTTGCAGGTAGCCCAATCACAATCAGCGGCAACCAACTTATCAATTTAGGCCCCGCTCCGGCCGATGGGTCAGAGGACTGGGTGATTCTGCTCACAAACAGCGACATTCAACCAAGTACACCTACTCCCACATTGCCTCCACCTACGGTTGCCCCACCTGTGTCAACCGCTACGCCCCCAATCCCAACAACAGTTCCGACTGAGCCAACGCAGCCGACAGCAACTCCGGCCCCACCGGTTATCACAGAAATTTCCATCTCAAGTTTGTCGTTGGTCAACTTTGAGACAGGAGAGGTTTTGCGCGAGCTAAATTTGATCGACCTGATCAATATCAATGAGTTGCCAGATACCCCGATGGCGATACGGGCCAATGTGCTTGGCCCTGTCGGTAGCGTCACGTTTTTCATCAATGGGGGTGAAACAACAGACAGCTTGGCCCCGTTTGATTTAACCCAAAACGAAGGGACCCTGCCTTGGTCCCCTCCCATCGGCCGACACACGCTCAAAGCGGTCCCATTTACACAATCACAACAAGGTGGCGACATCGGCGAAGCGGTTGAAATTACCTTAATCGTGATGGATCGCACAATCGAACCGGCAACCCCCGCACCGATCGCTGGGGTTGAGCGGGATATCTATTTGCCTGTTTTATTCCGTTAGGTGATCAATCTGATTCCCTCTTGTACAATCGGCAAAACTAGATGCAAGCAAGA
>JAHDEN010000169.1 GCA_020628815.1 Chloroflexota bacterium
CTTCCAATTTATGTGGGTTTGGAACGACTATCTTGTTGCGCTTATCTTTTTGGGCGGGCAAAATAAGGTGGTTACGATGCGCTTGGCAGAAATTGTAGGCTCGCGCGGTAATGACTGGCATCTGCTAACGGCCGGGGCATTTGTCTCAATGATTCTGCCTTTGATCGTATTCTTCTCGCTGCAACGCTATTTCATTCGCGGATTGTTGGCCGGTAGCGTGAAGGGATAAAAGACATTCTGGCAAGATTGACTCGATCGACTAAGCTCAAATTAACCGTTTTAGGCGAAATGTCCTCAGTCTAAAGTCACAAATTAACAATCACATACCCATTTTTCCTAATGATTTATCCCTCTGCATCTGGTTAACTGTTCTCACAATTTCAGTCAGCCAATGCGATGGGTGGACGGGTTTATGCAAACGTTTTGATCTTTTCAATTCGAACCGATCCAATTTGGACGTCCAGCCCGGGGGATAAATCTATGAAAGATTTTAACCATAGAGATCTGATTTCAGACTCGCTCAATTTAAACAGTGACACCAATCACTATTTTTTTACATCTTACACATCGTCCTTAATGGATTTTGTAGGGTGCTGCTGGCCCAGTGTCATGGAGCGAAACGGTTGTTACTTGCTCAGCGATGTTAACACCCTAAACTTAACCGAAATGATGCACATCATGGGGGACAGCCGGGCTTCTGTTGAAACTCAATTGAACAGGCGCAAGCTTGTGGAAATGCTGCCAGCCAATGGCCCCGCATCGCCAAAAGAGCTCACGGCGCTAGGACTGGTTATTCAACAAATGTGGCAGGCCAAACTTAAACAAGAATTCCCGAATAAAGTTTTCTCCGTGCTTTTTACACAAGGTAAGTGGGGCGATGATGTAGAAAACTTTGAGCTGACTTTTTTTCAAAACACATTCAGCAATCAATAAATTCAAACAAAGACAACACAGAGACAGGTTGAAGAAGAAAAAGAGATTAACAAAAACCGAAGAAGAAATTTTTCATGTTCGGCAAAAAACACACCTAGCAGATGCACGCTATGCGCTTCACCAGCTCTACGGGGAGCGTTCAGATTTTGAGGACTGGGTCAATAGTTGCTTGGCAAAAGCTAAAGCGGCATATAAATCTCGGCCGGATGACTTAAAACGGCTCGACCTCGAGCGAACACATCAGCCCGATTGGTTTTTGCAAGAAAATATGGTTGGGTACATTTGTTATACCGACCGATTTTCTGGCGACCTAAAAACGCTCCCTCAGCATATCCCCTACTTGCAAGAGCTGGGGGTCACCTATTTGCACCTGATGCCATTGCTGCAACCCCGGCCGGAGCCAAATGATGGCGGCTATGCAGTTTTAGATTACCGGCAAGTTGACAGCCGCATCGGCACAATGGAAGAGCTTGCAACGACAGCTGCAAAATTGCGCGAAAATGGAATTAGCCTGTGCACCGACCTTGTCTGCAATCACACGGCCGATGATCATACGTGGGCAGAACGTGCAAAACATGGGGACCCTGCTTACCAAGACTACTATCTAACTTTTCCTGATCGAGATCTACCAGACCAATACGAACAAAATTTAAGAGAAATATTCCCCGAAACAGCCCCTGGAAATTTTTTATTTGATAAGCAGATGGAAAGATGGGTCTGGTCTACGTTTAACGACTACCAGTGGGATTTGAACTATGCGAATCCGGCCGTCTTTGTCGAGATGCTCGACATCATCTTAAACTTGGCCAATCAGGGGGTTGAAATTATTCGTATGGACGCAGTGGCGTTCATGTGGAAGCAGATGGGGACAGATTGCGAAAATCTGCCTGAGGCACATGCGATCTTGCAGGCGTTTAAGGCGTTTAGCAAAATGGCCGCACCGGGGCTGATCTTTAAAGCGGAAGCAATCGTTGCCCCTGAAGATGTGGTCCCCTATTTTGGAACCGGCAGGATGGCGGGCAAAGAGTGTGAGATTGCGTATCACAATACGCTCATGGTTTATTTGTGGTCGATGCTGGCTGAGCAAAAAGTTGTGCTTTCAACCCACTCTCTCCAACAGTTACCCATATTGCCAGAATCGGCCGGTTGGGTAACTTATGCTCGCTGCCACGATGACATCGGCTGGGCGATTATGGATGAGTACGCAACGGCCGTAGGCTTGTCAGGGTATGGCCATCGAACATTCTTGAGCGAATTTTATAGTGGCGAGTTCATAGGCACTTGGGCGAAGGGAGACACGTTTCAGTTTAACCCAGAAACCGGTGACAAACGGATTTGTGGCTCGGCCGCATCTTTGGCCGGACTAGAACGTGCTTACGAATCGGGTCATCAAAATGAGATTGAGAGCGCCATCAAACGGATGTTACTGATCCACAATGTCATGTTTGCGGCCGGGGGCATTCCGCTCATTTACATGGGGGATGAGTTGGGCATGCTCAATGATTACAGCTATAAAAATGATCCTGCAAAAGCAGATGATAATCGCTGGATGCAGCGCCCTTTAATGAACTGGAAGCTGGCGAAAGAGAGACACAAGCTTTCTACACCATCTGGCGCGATTTTTCAGGGGATAAAACAGCTGTCGATTACTCGCAAAAAGACGGCCGCTTTGCACAGTCAAGCCAAGTCTGAAGCGATTTGGACACATAACGATCATATTTTTGGTCTACTACGATCCAGCGCACGTGGACGGCTGTTAGTTTTGGCCAACTTTAGCCCGGTGATGCAATCGGTTCCGGCCGGCCGTTTGGCCGAACTTGGCCTTGATATCGATCTGCGAGATCAATTAACCGGCCGAGATTTTCATGGAAGTGTTGATGTTCCCCTGAGTCCATATGAAGCGGTTTGGCTCATGAAAAAATAAGGCTAACACCGTCATAGCTCAACGCTCATTTTGAAATAGGGGACATCGGCCTTAAAAAATCGATCCCCCTCTGGGTGCAAACCAAACCGTTTGTAAAACTCGACGGCCGATTCCCGAGCATCACACCAAAAATAAGTTACCCCGTCATTTCTAAGCTCCGCGATGATATGGCTGAGCATGGCTGACCCAAGCCCCCGACCTTGAAAAGATGCTGACGTCGCAAATTTACGCAACCTCGCACAGCGATCATCTACAAAAACTGATGCGACACAAACCAATTTATCAGCGACAAACAGTCCAAAATGGATCGCGCTATCATCTCCAGCCACGTGGCAATATTCCAACGGTTTAGTCGGCCACAAAACCTCATGGCGCAATGGCAAAGCCTGTTGCCAGCTGATCCGCTTGATTTCTGGGTTTTGAATTATCAAATTTTTCGCCAAGCTAAATTGATCCCCAAAGATGGATTGTGGTCAGCATGTTCTAAATCTGCACAGAAGTTACCGACGTTGTAGGGCAGTTCTTTTATATGCACCAGCTGTAAATTGTTGCTAATGGCGGCCATTAAAATATCAGATAAAGAATGGGGAAAAGTGTAGTTTTCCTTTCCGTCATATTTTTGATACGAAAAATAGTCCAGCCCATCACTTTCAACAAATGGCTCAGTCCTAAAATAAGACTCATCCAAATAAGATGGCTCTCCTTCTTCGTACATGTTCAAAATCGGATGCAGCTCTTCGACAAGCAGTTGCCCTCCCGGTTTGAGTAATGAGCCGCAGATCTCCATGAAACAGGCTAAATCTGGCATCCATCCCAACACCCCAACCGTTACAAGGGCAACATCAAACGTATTATTAAAGGTATCCGGCAGGTCGTAAATATCTGTATGGTAAAACTCTATATCTGGGTGGCCCGCAGCATTTACTAGGTCAACCGCCTGATCAATAAACGGCTTAGAGCCATCAATGCCCAAACAGCGGCCGGCCCCTTTCTTTTTAACCGAAAGCAGGTCGATCCCGTTATTACAGCAAATTTGAACAACCGATTTATTTTTAACATCAGCACCAGTGACCACTGCGTCAAAATCCGGGTTCAAATTGTTATATGCAGGGTTCGCTACATCATTTTTGAGTGATGTGTTGATTGAAGCATGAATGGGTGCAGCTTCATCCCACGCTTCGAGCGTCTTCTGTGTGTAATATTTGGTATTCTTTGACATGATTCTCCTCGTATTCGATCAACCTGCTTTTGTTGCTTTATTTTTCAAGTTTACTAAAAAATAAAATTGACGGCCCACATGAAGCATTTTGATTATTCAGCTATTATTTGAACCTCTATTTTTCCGAAATTAATTATGACCACACATCAACAAATCATTTCTTTTGGCGAATTGCTTATCGACTTTGTACCAACGGTAAACGGCGTTTCCTTGGCGGAAGCACCGGCCTTTAAAAAAGCTCCGGGTGGTGCACCGGCCAATGTAGCGGCAGGCCTTGCCAAGCTGGGTCACAATGTCGCATTTTTAGGCAAAGTAGGAGACGATGAATTCGGCCGAATGCTGGCTGGCGTCATTGCAGATGTCGGGGTAGACACCAGCATGATGAGCTTTGACACCAAAGCGCGCACGGCCTTGGCGTTTGTCACTTTAAAAGACAATGGGGAACGAGAGTTTATGTTTTATCGCCATCCTAGCGCAGACATGCTGCTAACTGAGGAAGAGGTAGACATGGAGCGGGTGCGCAATGCTAGCATGCTCACCTACGGCTCGATTAGCCTTATCGCTGAACCAACCCGTTCAACCACATTAAGAATTCTGGAAGAGGCTAAAAACGGAGCTGTTTTCCGAGTATATGATCCGAACTTACGTTTGCCTTTATGGGAAAGTGCGAAGGCAGCTAAAGCGGGGATCTTATCAATCTGGGAAACGGCCGATGTAATCAAAATCAGCGATGAGGAACTCGAATTCCTAACGGGTGAAAACAGCGATTCGAGTGCCAAAAGCTTGATGCTTGACTCCTTAAAGTTGCTGTTGGTTACAGAGGGGCCAAAAGGAGCTCGCTATTACACGCCTGATTTCCAAGGCAATGTTGATGGGGTTCAAGTGGATGCGATAGACACAACCGGAGCTGGGGACGCATTTGTCGCAGGGCTGCTGAGCAAGCTGGATCAAAATCAAGCCATCCTACAAAATGAAGCTGCACTAGTGCAAGCGATTCGATTTGCAAACGCGGCCGGAGCGCTTACCGCCACCGGCCGGGGAGCCATCCCAAGCCTGCCCACACGACAACAGGTCGAGAAGCTGCTTTAATCTTTGCCCCATACCTTTATCCCTTGCCATCCGATTAATTTCTGACACAATCATGGTCTTTCTTGTGTTCAAGCAAATGAGCAATTCACCAAGGAGATTAGTTTAATGGCAAACTGGCTACTTTATGGGGCAAATGGATATACGGGCCAATTAATTGCTAAACATGCTGTAGAAAAAGGGCTTAAACCGGTGTTAGGCGGCAGGTCGGAAGCAAAAATTCGGCCGTTGGCCGAACAGTTGGGGCTAGATTATGTTGTTGTAGGATTAAACGAAAAGCTAAATTTAACGAACATTGTCTCAGAATTTGACCTTGTTTTACATGCGGCCGGCCCGTTTAAACACACAGCCCATCCAATGATCAAAGCCTGCATCGTTGGAAAAACCCACTATTTAGATATCACGGGGGAGATTGATGTGTTTGAATACGCCTTCTCCCATTTCCACGAAGCTGTCAGTGCCGAGATCACCCTAATGCCGGGGGTTGGCTTTGATGTGATCCCCACAGATTGCATGGCGAAATATGTTAGCGATCATCTACCCGATGCAAACAACCTCGAAATCGCCTTTCAAACAAATGGTGGGATGAGTCCAGGCACTTCCAAAACCATGGTTGAATCGATTGATGTGGGCAACGGTTTGGCCCGCCGAAACGGTGCGCTCCAAGCTTTGCCTGACAGAATCAACCAAAAGCAGGTTCAATTTTCCCACAAAGAGCTTTCAACCATTTCGATTCCTTGGGGCGATCTGGTGACCGCCTTCCACAGCACCGGCATCCCTAATATCACCACCTATTTTGCACTCCCCCCAGCACAGATCGCCCAGATGAAGCGTTTTTCGTGGATGATGGGAGCCTTAAGAATCGGCCCAATACGCCGTTTAGCGCTCAACTATATCGATCAAAATATTAAGGGGCCGGATCAGACGGTTCGGGACACCGTAAAATCTTATATTTGGGCCAAAGCCACAAATCCGGCCGGAGACGCAGTTGAAGCATGGCTGGAAACAGCTGAGGCTTACAAGTTAACCGCCTTAGGCTCACTCTGTTGCGTAGAGCGGGTTCTTGATAGCCAACTTGTTGGCGTCCACACACCGGCCGGGGCTTTTGGCGCTGATTTAGTCATGGATATTCCAGGATCCGTTCGTTATGATCAACTCCCATCCTAAGTTCACCATCCTGTCCTTTGGAATCTTGCTCTTCTTGCTTGGATGCCAGCTGCTCCCGTCACAGGCGCAATCTGAATCGAGCACGATTGACACGGCCGACCGGGCAGCCAAAATCAGCATCCTTGTTTTCACAAAAACCGAAGGATTTCGCCACTCCTCAATCGAATCGGCAAAAACTCTGCTACAAACAAAGGCCAATAGTCGGGATTGGGCCGTCACTTTTACAGAAGATTCAGATCAATTTAATGAATCAAATCTGGCCCAGTTCAATGCGGTTGTCTTTCTGCTCACGTCCGGTGATGTGCTCTCTAGCAGCCAGCAAGATGCCTTTGAAAATTACATTCGCTCAGGTGGTGGGTATGCGGGAATTCATTCCGCATCAGACACGGAGTATGATTGGCCGTGGTATGGCGATCTGCTTGGCGCTTACTTTGATGGGCATCCACCCATCCAGACCGCTATTGTTGAAAAGTCAGACAGTGATCACCCATCTAATGTGATGTTTCCAGCCAGTTGGGAGATACGTGACGAATGGTATAACTTCCAACCCAATCCGGCCGTTAATCAAAACATCACGGTTCTTTTGTGGCTAGACGAAAACTCGTACAACGGCGGTGAGATGGGGGCAGATCACCCCATCGCTTGGTATCAAGAATTTGACGGCGGCCGCTCATGGTACACGGGCTTTGGGCACAGAGACGAGCTATATTCAGACAATGAATTCAAAATTTTCCAAGATCATATCGTGGCGGGGATTGAGTGGGCCGCAGGTTTAGAAGATGAAGCTGGGCTTCCGCTCCAGCTAACCATTTTTAGCTATTTGCCAACGGTCACCAACTAAGCCTACAGCGTTACGATCCGGTTTTCTTTAGCAGATTGATAAAGTGCTAAAGCGGTCTTGATGTGATTCCGAGTCTCGTCAGCGGTCAAAAAATTGGGAGTCCCATCCAAGATCGCATCATTCATATCTCGAACTTCACCAAGGTACAGATACTCTTCGTCAATCTCAATCTTTTCAGAATTCCCAGCCCGATCAAAGAGCAGAATCGACCCTTCCGGATCGTGTGGCCCTGTAAAGGGGCGTGTTAGTTCTAAGCGGCCGAGAGTTCCCCGAATTTCTGCCCGTGTTTGAAAAGCGGTATCAAACGAGCAGGTGAAATGGGCCGTCCGGCCGCCCCGATAGCTCATCTGTGCCGCAAAGTTCATATCAATTTCAAACTGACTGTTCTGCACTCCCCAAACCTGCTCAGGCGGCCCGCCAAAAACAAATTGAGCCAAAGAAATAGGGTAAACACCCACATCCCATACGGCCCCACCACCAAGCTCCGACTCCAGCCGCACATTTCTTTTGCCGCCAACAGCCTCCGTTGTAATTGGAAAACTAAACGAAGCTGAAAGGGAGGTAACCTCACCCAATTTGCCTGCTGCAATAAGCTCGCCGATTTTTTTACACTGAGTGTGATGTCGATACATAAACGCCTCAGCTATGTTCCGGCCGTTCTTTTTGCCCGCCTCAAACATCGCATCCACATCATCGACTGTAACCGCAAATGGTTTTTCACAAAGCACGTGCATGCCTGAATTTAAAGCTTGGATACTTAGTGATGCATGCAACCGATTTGGCAAAGAGACATATACCGCATCAACCTCCCCAGAATCAAACATGTCTTGATAGCTGCCAAACGCCTGAGGTATTCCCCATTCATCTGCATAGCTCTGTGCTTTTTCTAGCGTGCGGCTCGCCACGGCAACGAGCTCACCCCGTTTTGACTCACGCACGGCCGGGATAAATCGTCGATTAATTCTGGCTGTAGAAACCAATCCCCAACGAACTTTTTTCATAGTTATCTCCAAATAAAAAAAGAGCGATAAAAGCTATATTTTAGCCTTTATCGCTCTCTAAAGTTAGATCAGTTTGGTATCAAAACTGTTACTTTTTGGCTTTAGCCGCTTTTTCAGCCTTTGCTGGTGCGGTGCTTTTTGCAAGCGGTCCACCAACTGGCAAATAGTCATACCCTTTTTCCAACAACGCGTCAAAGTCAAAGATCATCCGACGGCCATCAATCACCAAATGCGGCGCTTTGGTCGCTTTTTCGATTGTTGTCGCCAATCCTCGGAACTCTTCCCAGTCAGTTGAAATGTACGATGCATCAGTACCTTTCAATGCTTCTGCAGCTGAATCATGGTACGTAATGCGCTCATACAGATAGTTGTTTTCTGGGTTGAACCAATGCTCTTTAGCAGGAGCGGTTGCGAGTGGGTCATATGCCCGGATCTCTTTAACACCTTTCGCCAAGAGTGATTCTACAGCTTTAAGTGCCGCTGAATCTCGCATGTCGTTGGTCCGTTTTTTGAACGCCAATCCTAACAGGGCGACCGTTTTGTTGTTGAAGCTAAAGTTCGCTTCATGTACGGCTCTGTCAATCAAATAATGTTTTTGATATTCGTTGATGTTGTAAACAGCGCGTAGCAAGTCAGTCTGATGTCCGGCCCGGTTGAGCTGGTACATTAAAGATTGGATATCTTTTCCAAAGCAGCTACCACCAGCCCCGTTGCTCACAAAAGAACCCCAAGTGCTGATTCGATTGTCAGAGGTCACACCACGTTTTAGGTCTTCCATCCGAATATTCGGGAAGCTTTCAGCCAAACGGCCGCCAACCCCATTCCAATAAGAGATGTAAGTTAGCAACAGCGAGTTTGCCATATATTTGATTGACTCAGCTGTTTCTGGTGTGGTTTCGATGTAGTGAATACGTACATGGTTTACGAACTGTGCATAAACCCGACGCATGATGTTTTTGTCTTCTTCAGTATCAACACCCACCACGATGCGGTCTGGGCGACGTGATCCTTCGATCGCGTTACCTTGTGCCAAGAACTCAGGGTTAGATGCCACACCAAAGTTGGTCGCACCTTGCTCTTTCACAATCCCTTCAACCATGCGTGCTGTTCCAACAGGAACTGTACTTTTGTTGACGATAACGACCCGTTTTTGCTCTTTGCGAGCGGCTAGGGCTTTACCAATGTCACGTGCAGCACTGCTCAAATAGCTCAAGTCACTTGAACCATCACGCTGAGGCGGAGTGTTCAAACACATGAAGATAACGTCTACCCCTTCAATTACAGACTCAACATCTGTGGTGAAGAATAGGTAGCGATCTAAATTTTCAGCAATCGAGTCGGCCAAACCTGGCTCATTTACTTGGCGTTCAATTTGATCTTTTTCGCCTGATTTATAAGCGTTGATACGTCTTTCGTCGATGTCATAAGCATGAACTTCATGCCCATATTCGGCACAAACTGCACCGTGGGGAAGGCCAACATAGCCAGTTCCAACAATTAAAATTTTCATTTTATAACTCCATTCTTTGTAAATGGTCTAAATAATAATCAAGATTATCCAGCAAGCTCTTTTGCCACTCTACGGCCGATTTCGACTGCGAAATTTGTTCCACGATCCCAAGGGTAAACTTGACTCATAGACGCAAACCAAAGCCCATCAATAGGGGTTTGGAGTGACGGAATTTTTTCAGACTGGTTCACAAACGGGACCGGTTGAGCATATTTTGCTCGAAATAGCCAAGTTTTACGGACCCAAGACGGGTCAAAGTCTGAATTAAATTTTTTAAGTTCAGCTATAAACTTTTCACTTATTACAGCTTCTTCTTCATGTAGATAGGGGTGATCTTCTGCGATGTAATCGCCCATATAAACTATGTGTTCGTCGTTGTAATGTGCTTTGTCAATATAGTTTGTATGTTCAACCAAAGCCAAAAAGGGGATTTCATTTTGACTCTTATCAGAGCTGGTCGCGGGTAAATTAAGCCAGTATGTATCCTTAAGGATGGGCTTTTTCAGCGCAGCAACCAGAACAATGGCACCAATGCTTACCAAGTCAGAAACCTGTTTAGCATATTGTGCTGCTTTCTCTTTGATTGATGGTGTGATTTTTAAAAATACTTCAGGGGAGGTCGTAACGAGGCAACGATCAACAATTTGCTCTTTGCCTTCAGTCCTGATCTTCAGTCGACCATCAGCCTCGATAGAGATTTCCTGAACCGGTGTGCTGACGTGGAGTTCTCCACCTAGCTGTTCGACTCGGTCTCCCAAGCCGTTGGCCAAAGTTTGGAACCCGCCCTCGAAATAGCCCAATCTAAAGCTGCGAGCAACTAAACGGGCCCACATCCAAGACATCGGGACCTGATCATAGTATTTTCCAAATTTGTTAATGAGAATGGGACGCCAGACCGCGTGATAAACTTTTTTGCCATACCAGCGCAGCATCCATTTGTCAGCGGTTACTTTTTCTAACGGCCGCCAGATATTGCTATACCGCAGAAGAGCGGTAATCAATCCAAATCGTACTGTATCAAAAAAGTTAAAGCCTGGATATGAGAAAAAAGCGGGAATGGAATCAAATGGATAGATGCTTCCCTTGTAGTAAATTGAAGAAAGTGGCTTAGGAAAAAAAATCTTATCCTTAATTCCAATTTCTTCAGCTAACCCGATTATATCCGAATCAGTTTCAAAGATGTGATGGTAGAAATGTTCTAAGGACCAGTCCCAAGTTTCATCTTTGAATCCTTGAGCCAATCCTCCAGTTTTGGGTCCAGCTTCGTAAACTGTCACCTTATGACCCGCTTTTAAAAGGTCATGTGCGGCCGATAGCCCACTTAAGCCACCACCAACAATTGCTATGTTCATTTGCATTCTCCCAGAGAGAATCGGTTGTACGGTATCATCGAAATATTATGATTTATCTTACAGTTTAACGGCTTTTTCATAACCTTATACTCAGGCAGTTACCCAGATGTGTTCTCTCGCAGCGAGGCAGCCGCGGTCATATCAGACCAAGAAAATCCTTGTTTCAACATGTACCAGCCCCCCAAGAGTGTAATTGGAAGCCACAGCGCAATGTGCAGCACCAGCGTATATGCGGTCGCCACTGACTGAGCCACACCATACGCCTCTAGCACCTTAATTCCCGGTCCGTCAAAGGTGCCAACGTAGCCAGGAGCTGTTGGCAAAGTTGTAGCCAAGTTCACCACACCGTTCATCAGCATCAATGCAAAGAACGGCACGAGCACGTCACCAAAGTCAAAGGCTTGCATCACAAACCAATATTTGACCGTTTCAAGCAGCCAAATAATCAGTGATGTAAAAAAGATCATTAACACATTTTGAAAACTGTTTAGCGCTTTTAACCCATCCAAAAACTTTGTCCCAAAATCAAGGAGTGGTCCGCTAATGCGCTCTGGCAACACCCATCCCATCACAGTTTCAGCAAGCGCAAGTGCACGGTCAGGCATGGCGGCCAGCACAAAAAACACGACCAATGCGCCAAAAAATGCAACGCTGGCAACTGTGACCAAAAATTGGTAATCGCCTGGAAAAGGCAAAAATGGCAGCCCCACAAATACAAAAATCAGCATGATCAGCCCGTCAAATACACGCTCAACCACAACGGTGCCTAAACTTGCCCCTACTGGAACACCTTCTCGCCGCCACAAAACATACGAGCGCAATAGCTCACCCATTCGCAAGGGATAGATGTTGTTGCCCATATAGCCGATCACAACTACAGGAAACAAATCTCTAACTGGAATATGCTTTAGGGGGCGTAGCATATAGTCCCAGCGCCAAGTACGGACCCACACCGCAATAAAATAGGTGATGACAGATGGAATCAACCACCAGTAGTTGGCATTTGCTACTTCTGTAAAGAAGTGGGTCAAGTCTAGCCCTTGCAGAGCCCAGTAAAGGAAGCCAACGCTTACAATTAGCCCGAGCCAGAATTTCCAATTTTTTAGCATTGTTTGTGATTGAGTAGGGGGAGGATGTTGGTGTTGTTTAACAAAATGTCCATGCGGATATAGTCTGGATATTTTAACGCCAGCCTTGCATTGATTCAAAAAATACCGGACCAATTCACCAGAAGCTTACGCAAGACAGGGAAGTTATTAACATAAGGCTCATCCAAATTGGGTTGGGGGTTAGTCCAAATATACCCGAGGAACTCGATTGCCGATACTGGTTAATACTTCGTAGGGAATTGTATTTGCCCACGCCGCCAAGTCTTCTACGGTCAACTGATTCCCGAATTCATCGGCCCCCAGCAAAGTCACCTCATCTCCATTAAAGGCGGACTGGTCTGAAATGTTAACCATCGTTTGATCCATACACACCCGGCCGATAACTGGGAACGCTTGGCCACGAATCAAGACTTGGGCTTTATTTGATAGTGAGCGGAAATAGCCGTCACCGTAGCCAACGGGCAACGTTACAACCCGGACAGGCTCGTCGCTCTCCCAAGTTGAGCCATAGCTCACCGGATGCCCCGGCTGGACCACCTTAAAATAAACAACCTTCGACGTCCAGCTGAGAGCCGGTTTTACTGGTATGGTTCGATTAACCTCGGCCGATGGATAAACCCCATACATCAAAATGCCCGGCCGAACCATGTCAAACCAACTTTCTTCAATTTGTAATACTCCACCGGAATTAGCCATGTGGCACAGTGGCGGCCGGGATACACCGAGCTCTTCATAAATCCCCAAAATGTTTTTAAAGCGCTCAAGCTGCTCTCTTGAATAACTTGTATCGGCCGTGTCGGCATTGGCAAAGTGTGTATAAATCCCCTCAATTACACAATGCTCTACTTTAAAGGATGCTTCGATTAAATCCCGAGCGTTGTAGTAGTGAACGCCCAATCGCTCCATGCCGGTATCAAAAATCAAATGAACCGTTGCAGTTTTCCCCAATTCCTTGGCCCGTGCCTCAATCATCTCTAGTTTTTCGACTGATGGAGCAGTAATCGTAAGATCATATTCTAAATATGCATCAATTTGTTCTTTAACCAACCCGCCAAAAACCAAGATCGGCGTTTTAATGCCAGCTTTGCGCAGCTGAATCCCTTCTTCTAGATACGCCACTGAAAAATAAGGGAGAGAAAGGCTCTCAAAAAACTGCCCTATCTCAACTAGACCGTGCCCATAAGCGTTCGCCTTTAGAACAGCCATCACCTTGCGATTACCAATTGCATGCTGGATGGAGGCATAATTTTCAGCCAATTGTTTTAGGTCAATTGTGACTCTAGTCGGCCGAATATCGCTTTCTTCTCCCCGAAATCTCGAATCTGCGCTCTTTTTTAGTGCCATATGTATATTGTATCTAAAATAAGGTGTTTTTTTTCTTGCCATACAGTGACATAATATGGACAATACGTGGTTGAAACAAGATTGGGAG
>JAHDEN010000009.1 GCA_020628815.1 Chloroflexota bacterium
GCAACACCCCATCCGCATACCCGATATCAAACAGCATCCCCTGCGACAGTTCGCCCGCCATTTTTCGCGGGGGCATGTTGACGACAAACAGAGACTGTTTCCCCACAATCTCTTGAGGATCATCCCGCTCTTTTTTCATGCCTGCCAAAATTTGGCGAGTGTGATCACCAAAATCGACGATAAGTTTGAGCAGCTTGTCTGATTTTTCTACCTCTTCAACGGCCGTAATTGTGCCCACACGGATGTCTAGCTTTTCAAAATCTGCAAAGGTGATGTCCGGTTTAATTTCTGCTGGTTTCATCTCTGTCTCCTTCTCTTTTAATGTTGGCAATCTTAACCCAATTGGATCGCTTTTTCGATACAGATAATAGAGCCGTGGCCTGAGGTGCGATCAGGCTGACTTATGGTGAGGCAACCATCAAAGAAACTTGCTGGCAAACCGAATAATGCGTGAATGTCATTTGTACCGTAAGATTTTTTCACTATGCTTGCGACCATTGGGTAGGTGTTTCTTTGATAAGATGAAGGTCAAAGAGAACTGATCCAGATATTCGATATAGCAACAACACGGCCAATATACATTTTTGAAATGTGTATTATCGAAACAAGGCTAAACGAGACATGATGGTGACTACAGATTAGGGTGTTGACTTTCTCCAAGTGATTTAAAGACTGCGATGCGGAGCTGTTTTCGGTATTTTCTGATTCCGTGATTGTTAATTTAATACATAAGCCGCTTGCTTGTTTATTGCTGGGTTTAAGCATTAAAAGTGAGGCCGGTTTGAGGAAAATTCATGAGTTTCAATCAAGCAAAAAACAAGTCTTTAAAAGCTATTTACATATCTCTTTTAGGCAGTAGTGTTCTGATTTTAGCATTGCAATATTTGGGCGTATTTAATTTCAGCTCAACCGCATTTACAGCTCCACCACCAAGCGGGAGCCTAACCGTCACAATTTTTGAAGATAATGATGGGGACGGTTCATTAGATAGCGGCGAAGCGACCCGTTTATCAAATGTACCTGTTGCGATATTTGATGCAGACGACAACAGCGGACCCGCATGCGCCACGGCTGTAACAGATGCAAGTGGTGTTGTGACTTTTTCTCCGGCCGATTTGACCGGCTGTAGTTCGGCCGAAGTACGGCTAGAGGTTGACTCTACAGGGTATCCTCTCGGCTATTTTGTGGGGCCAACAAATACGGTCGACAACGATGCGAACCCAGCTACGTCAAGCTATGCGGATGATCCGGCCGATGCCTCACCTACAACCCAAATTGTTGATCTTAGCGCAGACAAAAGCGTTAACATCGGCACAATTTCTCCCGCAAACTACCAATGTAGCCCAGAAGATGCCTATCTGATGGTCCCCTGCTATATCAACGGTGACCCACTAGCCGACGGCGCATCGGGTGATCTTGACTCTCTTGTAGGATTCCCCTACACCGCACAAGGATCAGCCTATGATCCTGAAGATCCTGCAAATCCGATAAATGTGATTGAGCCAGATCATTTGGCATTGGGGCAAGACACCGGTTCGACTTGGGGATTAGCCTGGAGCCAACAAGACCAAATTGTTTACAACAGTGCGTTTCTTAAACGGCACGTTGGGTTGGGTCCGTTGGGGCTAGATGGCATTTATGCGATTGATATGTCGGCCGGAGGAGATGCGGCCACTATAACCAACTGGCTTGAAATCGAAGATGATTTGGGCATTGATATGGGGCAAAGCCTCGTCCCATCAAATGTTAATCGCGGTCTGATCAGCGATACGGTGCCCAGCTATGATACGGCGGTGTTTAATTTGATCGGCACCATAGGCATGGGGGACATCGACATTGTTGACGATGAATTGCTAGACCCGGTCGGAACTGAATTTAATGGATGGGTTGATCATGACTATCTGTTCATTAGCGATGTAAACAATAAAAATATTTTGGTGGTTGATACAGAGACAAAAGGATTGGTTTCTACCATCGAAATCCCAGCCCCAACCCCGGCTTGTACCAATGGTGAACACCGGCCGTGGGCAACCAAATACGAAGCTGGAAATTTGTTTGTGGGTGTTGTTTGCGACGGTTCCACAGATACAGCCAACTTTGCCAATCCTGATCCAAATCCAAATTTAGAAGCGATCGTTTACTCATACGATCTTGTACCAGAGCTTTCAGCTGTAACTCCCCCCTCGATTGTTACCACACCACCAACCGTTGTGCTCCGTAATTCACTGGGCTATACCAAAGGTGGCGCTTGGAACGCGTTTGACTGCCCTGTCACCAGCGGATGGCATTCATGGGCTACAACGGCCAATCCACAACCGACCATCGAGTTTTCAACCAGCAATCAAATTTGCTGGCCAACCCCACTTTTAGCAGACCTTGAATTTACAGATGAAGGGAACATGCTAATTTCTTTTGTTGATCGCACAACGCATCAATGGGGATTCTTTAACTTGGGCCTTGATACGGTTAGCCCTGATCTGTATGAAACCTTTTCAGGTGGAGATTTGTTGATGGCTTGCCCGAATGGTGCAGGTGGCTTTGATCTTGAAAACGATGGTCAATGTGGCGGGCTTAACTCCAACGCATCGGCCGGAAATACCCACGGGCCAGGCGGCCGTGAGTTCTTTTATGGTGATGCATGGCAATCAGAATTTGGCGGTCATCAAGAAACTGCTAACGGTGGTATCGCCTATCTAAAAGGATCAAACGAAGTAGCTGTTGCCGGTATGGACCCTTGGGGTAACCCATACTTTTCAAGTGCCGGAATGAACTGGTTCGACACCACAACGGGTGATCCACGAGACCCTGGCTTTATGCTTTTCTCGTCTGGTAATTCCAACTCACCAGTAATCACCCCCGGTACCCAAGGTAAAGCGGGTGGTCTGGGTGACGTAGAGCTCTTCTGCCCCGCGATGCCACAACAATTGGGCAACTATGTCTGGTACGACACAGATGGAGACGGGGTTCAAGACCCGGATGAAATCCCATTAGCTGGCGTTACCGTATATATGGAATTGCCTGACGGCACAATTGTGTCAACCGTCACCGATGAAAATGGATTCTATTCATTTGATGTCCCTGCCAACGAAACGGTGACTCTTGCGTTTGATACCTCTACATCAACAACTATTTTGCCCGGTGGCATCCCGGTTGCGGATCTTCCACCAACCCTAACGGATGGCCCGGATGCGACTGATGGAAATGACTCAGACATCGCCCCAGATACCGGTCTAACAATCGGTGGAAATCCATTGCCCGGTGTAACGGTGCCAACCGGCCGGCCGGGTGAAAGTGTGCCAGACGTTGATGCTGGTTTCTTTGCAGAATATGACCTAGCGTTGATAAAAATTGTAAATCCCGGCCAGTCACCCCAAGTGACCAACGGAGATGTGGTTGATTTCACGATTACGGTTGCCAATCAAGGTGATGTCAACTCTGGAGATTTTACAGTTCGTGAATCTGTTCCGGCCGGAATGAGCTTTGTTTCGGCTGTTGGGACCGATTGGGCCTGCGCGCCGATTGCAGGTGAAGCTGGCGAGTTTCTTTGCACGTTCACCGGTGATCTGGCTCCTGGCGAAACAACCGATTTAACGATTCAACTCCGAGTTGATGATGTGGGTCAGGCTCCGTTCCGCAACTGGGCAGAAATCGAAACCGACTCATCTGATGATATTGGTGGAACCGATAAAGACTCTGATCCTGGTGATAACGATGCTGACGGCCAAACCGGCTCTGATCCGGTTATTGACCACAACGATATCGATCATGATGATGAACCCTATGACGAACGGACCGAAGATGAAGATGACAGCGACTATGCTGACGTTGATCCCGGGCCGCTTGTATCTATTGGTAATTTAGTTTTTGTCGATAGTGACAATGATGGGTTGTTTGAGCCACAAAACGGCGAGTTTGGAATTGGCGGTGTTGTTGTTGAGTTGTTAGATCAAGACGGAAATGTGATCGCGACCACCACCACAGACAGTAACGGCAACTATCTCTTTGAAAATCTGCCGCCAGGCACCTATTTTGTCTCGATCCCAAACCCACCGGCCGCTTACCCGGCCAGCAGTGATCCAACGTCTACGAGCGACAACAACGTTGATAATGATGACAACGGTATCCAGAATAATCCAGGTGAACCGGTTATCAGCCCTCCCATCACGCTGTCGCCGAACGACGAACCAACCGGTGATGGCGATAACGATCCGAATAGTGATCTAACCATCGACTTTGGTTTTTATGATCCGATTGAAGAACCGACTGCGATTACGCTGATTAACTTTAACGGCCGGTCTGACAATAAAACGGTGACGCTAACGTGGAATACGGCGGCTGAAGTTGATAACTTTGGCTTCTACATTTTGCGCACAACGACACCGGCTATGCCTGATCCGATCAATTTGGACCAAGCGATCGGATTTGTTGAAACCAACATTGAAAAAGGGACCGTAGCTGGAAGCAGCTATACGTTTGAAGATGAAGTAGACGAGTTTGGCACCTATTACTACTGGTTAGTTGATGTCGAGTACGATGAAGACACACACATCGAGCCTCGGCCGGTGCGTGTCGTTGTGTCTCGTTTCAAACTGTTGTTCCTGCCATTCATTAATAACTAGGACCCCATAACATGCTTCGGTTTTCTTTTTACCGCGTTATCGGGTTCATAGGCTTGCTTGTGATGCTGGTTTTGATCAGCACCAAGCAAGCGGCTTATGGTCGCCCAATCACCCAAATTACAGTTGCTGAATCAAGCGTTGTGATCGATTGGGTCAGCCCAGAGCAACCCATCTATAAAGATGGCTCGGCCGCAACCGGCTTTACTGTGGCCCAAACGCCCGGCCGCCCCCAACTACCACAAGTTAGCTTTCCGGTTGCGATTCCGGCCGGTGCAACAGCCCGGCTCAGCGTTCAACCGGGTGATAGCCAGCCCCTAGTTTTAAACCGGCCGTTTGAGCTGGCACCACAGCCACAAGGCATTTTGACCAACGAACAAGCGTTGCCGATTGGTGGCGGGTTTGAACCGGCATCGGCCGATTTAACGTTTGAACCTACGTGGGTCACCTTTGAAGAAGTTGGCACGATGGCCGGTGTCCGGCTGGGCAACATCACAGTGCATCCGGTTTTACCGGCCGACTGGCCCGGTGTTTCGGATCAAGTTCAGCTGCTTGAATCCGCAACGATCACGCTTGATTTTGTGGGTGCCGACCCGATGCTCAATAAAAATAACAGGCAAGCCATTGAATCAACTTTGGTTGATCAATTGTTGACAAATCAGGTTGTGAACCCTGTTCATCTAAACCCAACCCGGCCGACCGCTCAACGGTCACGTCAAGCGAACACAAGCAGCGCCATCATAAAAACGAGCGGTGAGCCCGGCATGGTTAAAGTGAGCTATGACCAGCTCAAATCGGCAGGATTTCCGGTCGATTCAACCGAGTTAGGCCTGCTTCAGCTTTTTGCGCTCGACACAGAACTTAGCTGGGAACTTCAGGGAAGCGGGTCAGATCAAGATCGTTTGGAAGCTGGAGAATCAATCGTTTTCTACGCCCCCGGCCGACACAGCCGCTGGCAGGTTGAAGAGGCGTTTCGCTTGGTTGCAGGGGCAGAAGCGGGGCAAAAAATCGGCACAGTTTCGGCCGATCCTAGCGGTTTAACCGTCACATCACCCGTTGTCACAGCATGGGCTGAGGAAGATCTGTTTTATACCCCTCACTGTCTGTGTGGGGATCAGCCTTTGGGGCATGATGGGGATCGTTGGATGTGGCTAGACCTAAAACGGCCGAACAAAGAAACCGCTTCGTTTGTGGTTGAAACACCGTCGGCAAACACCAACGCAACTGCAACGCTCACCCTCTATCTAATCGGCAATACGGCGCTAACCCGGCCAAACGATCATCGTTTGGCGGTCAGTTTAAATGGCACCTATTTAGACGATGTGGTTTGGGATGGCAAAACGGCGTTCACGGCCGAGCTAAATGTTCCGGCCGGGCTGTTGTCTGCCACAAACACGGTTGATCTAGAACTCAAAGATACCGGTGGATTGCTAGACGGCGTTTGGTTAGATGCGGCCAGCATCACCCATGAACGAAATGCAGATGCGGTCGTAGCGAATAAGCAGCTGCAAATTCAAACGGCTGGCACGTTAAGCAGATATCAGGTAGGTGTGGCGCAATCAGCCGGGGTTCGTGTTTACGATGTCACCGACTCACTCGCTCCAATTCGCTTAACCGGAATTACCGCCAGCGGCGACTCAATTGAAATCGGTTCAACAACTGAAAGCTTGCAGACGATCCAAATTGTACAGACGGCCGCGTATCAACGGCCCAGCGAAATTTATATGGCTCCTGATCTGCTGACTGAGCAGACTTCGGGCGGTGACATCGTGATGATTGTCCCGGCTGAACTTCGGGACGAACTGACTCCGTTAATTAGCCATCGAACAAATCAAGGTTACACCGTTGTCGTGGAAGAAGTTGAACGCATATTTGACACCTTTGGCCACGGCGAACCCAATCCTATTGCGATTCAAGCCTTTTTGAAAGATGGCTGGGAACGTTGGGAAAACCAACCGAGCATGGTTTTGTTGGCCGGAGATGGACATTATGATCCGCGCAATAACTTGGGTCAGTCGGCACCGGTTTTGATCCCACCGTTTCTGCTAGATGTTGATCCGTGGATGGGGGAAACTGCGGCCGACAATCGCTTTGTAACCTTTGACGGCCCTGATGATCGTTTACCGGAAATGGCTTTGGGCAGATTGCCAGCTAACAACCCGGCCGAGCTGCGTGAGATGGTGACCAAAATCATCGATTTTGAAACAGCCCGGCCAGAAGGGGATTGGTCCGGCCGGTTTACGTTTGTCGCTGATAACGCTGACAGCGCCGGAGATTTTGTGGCGCAGATTCAAGGCATTATCAAACAGTTCTTCCCGGCACCTTGGAAGAGCAAGCGCTTTTTCTTGACTACCGATCAGACCGACCCAGCTCCGTTGATCGCACAGATCAAAACGGCATGGAATTCTGGAACCGGGATTGTCATGTTTATGGGGCATGCTTCTATTCATCAATGGGGGGCTGAACAACTTTTCCACATCGACTCTGTCGCAGAGCTGAACAACGGGTCAAAGTTGCCCATGGTTATGCAGATGAGCTGTTTTACCGGCTCGTTCCATTATCCTGACTTTGATGGGGTAGATGAGACACTCATGCGTCATGGCACAGGTGGCGCTATTGGAATCTGGGGCTCAACCGGCCTTGGGGTTTCAACCGGCCATGATGTATTGGCAGAAGGATTTTTACAAACTTATTTAGAGCCGCAAAAACAGGCGTCGCTTGGAGCAAACCAGACGCTTGGTGCGGCTACTTTAGCTGGCAAGGCAGAGCTGGCTCTGAGTCGCTCAGATCATTTAGATTTATTAGACACGTTTACGTTGTTTGGTGATCCTGCGACAACTTTAGAATTTGTCACACCGAATGAGGATTATGATGTTTATCTACCCCTGATAGTTAGATAGGGTTAGATAAACGCAACAGAGAGAACAATGAACACAATCATACGAACCATATCAGTTTTAAGCATCGGTTTGTTGTTGGTGATGGGTAGCGTTGGACCAACGTTTGCGGCCGGGAACGGTATTACACCAACGCCGGTACCGCCTACCCCAGTGCCACCAACCGCAACGCCTATTCCACCGACCCCTGTCCCACCCACAGCTACCCCGATACCGCCGACAGCGACACCGCAGCCGGCCGTGTCGAACGAATCAAACCCGCCACCACCTCCAACCGCGACCGTGATTCCGGTTGAAATTATTCCCGAAGTTCCTGCGCTGGGTGAGCGTAGCTCGATGAGCTCGCTTTTAAAAGTCAATGGACTTTTGCTTTTGGCCCTCGCTGGGCTGTTCATTACGTTGCGGGGTGTGTTCCGGGCGGTTGGGGAGATCAAGGAGTAGGACGGTGATCGAACATAGACACAAAAATCTCCTCGGTGTCATTGAGCTCATCGGGGATTTTGTGCTTAGATTCCGCAAAATTATTCTCTGGCTGGGAGCAGCTATGGGAATGATGGTTATGGTTTTGGCATTAGGTGTGTTTGCCCTGCATTCAGCCATTAATGTTTTTGTGGCCCAGTATCATGACAACAATATGATGGCTGATTTGGCAGATTTACCCCCCCCAGAACCAAAGTTGGAATCCGGTAGCAGCCTTATAACACCGGCCGTACCAGGGCCGGATATTGATCTGGAAGAGTTGGTAAAGGACCACTTAAACCCGGTCGCCTCAGAGCGACCTGCAGATAAGGTTGCTGCCGATTCCTCACCATCTAATGCCGACCCTGAATCAACTTTGGGAGATTTAACCGTTGTTGTGGATCAAGCCGCCGTGACTGTGTCCCCTGTGGCTAAAGTTGTTCAAGTTACCCAGCCGTTTGTGGCAGGTAACCTAAGTATCCCTGAAATAGAGCTAGATCAAGAGATTGAGCCGGTGCCATTTGCCAACAACAGTTGGGACGTTGATGATTTAGGGAATGGTGTTGGATTATTGGAGCAGACCGGAACCCGGCCGGGGGACCCGCGGAGCATGGTATTTGCCGGTCACGTCAGCACAGAGTGGAGCTTTTTAGGGCCGTTTGCACACCTGTCGAGATTAAAAGAGGGGAGTGAAATTATCTACACCTTGGGGGATGAAATTCACATCTACGAAGTCACGAAGATGCAGCGAATCTTACCGTCCCAAGGTGGCTTATTGTTTCAAGATGATCCTGAAAAGATTTTGCTGCTAACCTGTATCGGTTATGAGGCTGACAGCGAATCTTATGCTGAGCGCTTGTTGATTGAGGCCAAGCGTGTGGACGTTAAGCTGGCTGACGAGCTGACTTTTTCTCAGTAGCACGTTCACTCTCTCGTTTGCTTGAATCTAGCGGCATCACCAGCCGTACAACCCGCTCGTAAAACAGGTAGTTCCACGCCCAATTGGTTAATACGCCGATTCTGTTCCTAAAGCCGATCAAGAAAAATAGGTGGATGAAGAGCCAAATGAGCCACGCAAAAAAGCCTGTAAAATGTCGGCCGCCGATGTTGGCTACAGCCGCATTCCGGCCGATTGTCGCCATCATTCCCTTATCATAATAACGGAAGTTTTCTAACGGCTTTTGATTGATTAGCGCCATGATGTTTTCGGCCGCTACTTCGCCGCTCTGCATCGCAACCTGTGCCGTGTTGATCAATGGCTCACCATCTTGCATAAAGCGGATGAGGTCACCCACCACAAACATCTCGGGATAATCCTCGCTTTGTAGCGTCTCGAGCACTTCAAACTGACTGCCACGTGTCAGTTCAACCCCGGCCGATTTAACCACCGGCTGCCCCTGAATTCCGGCCGCCCAAAGCACTGTGTCGGCCAAAACCGGCTCACCTTCTGCTAAGTTCACCCGGTCCGCTTCAACCGAAGCTACTTTGGTATTGAGCCGCACATCTACCCCGATTTTTTTGAGCCGTTCGGCCGTGTAGTTTCCCTCATCAATGCCGCTTAATAATTGTGAACCGGCTTCGATCAAAATAACGCGAGCCAGCTTTTTTAAATTAACACGCGGATAGTCTTTTTCAAGCGGCTGGTAGATCAGCTCGGCCAATGCTCCAGCATATTCAACACCGGTCGCCCCGCCACCCACAATCACAAACGTCAACATCTCAGCTTGTTTAGCCGGGTCCGGTTCGTTAGAAGCTGCTTCGATGGTGCGCAAAATGTGGTTCCGCATTTCGATCCCTTCATCGATCGATTTAAGCGTGAAGCAGTGCTCTTCTGCTCCCGGCACGCCGAAGAAAGCCGTTGTGCTTCCCAAAGCCACAATCAGGTAGTCGTAGCCAATTGGTTCTCCATCGACAGCAATTGTTTTTTCGGCCGGGGTTATCGCGGTGACAGCCCCCATCCTAAAATTGAGATTGGCTTGATCACGAATCAAGTAACGTACTGGCTGAGCGATGCGTTCTGGTTCAAGCTCGGCCGCGGCCACCTGATACAGCAGGGGTAAAAAGGTGTGATAGTTATTTTTATCAACGAGCAGAATATCAACCGGCCGGTTTGCCAGTTTGCGGGCTGCCCATAATCCACCAAATCCTGCACCTAAAATAACTACTTTTGGTTTTTCAGCCATCATGATCCTCCTGATTGATAACTGTTAGAAGCGACTTGTGAAATATTTCACAGATAGAAGTGTAGCAAGCTTTAGCGCGGTCGTGAATTATTTCACAATCAATCTGATGTATATCTAATCTACCCGCTGGATAGTCCGGTTCTTTTTCCATACGCTAAAACGACATACCAAGCTAAACCTAACGACAGGCTGGAATCAACAAATGTTTAAGTGCGGTTTTCTAAGCACCTAGATGCTTGAAGCAAAGGGGGTAGAAACAGAGAATTTCACTATGAAGAAACTGTGCAATACCTTAAGCCTACTATATTTGGGGGCCGTAATCTTAATTTTAGGATTGGACCAAACGAGCCGCTCTGAATTTCCCTTTCTATCCCTTTTAACCACCTTTTCAATATTCCTATTTGTACCATTCATTTTAATAGGCATTTATGCACTATGGGGGCATTCTCGGGTCTCATGGGGCGCTTTTTTTGTTGGGGGCGTTTTATTCTTAGTATCTCATCCGATATTTCCCCAGACGTCATTTTTTACTAACGTTGAAAACAACACCAAGCTAGAAGTTATGACATTTAACACTGGATGGAATCATTCTTTGGCCGAACGGGTTAAAGTCGCCATCGAAAAACAGCCGTTAGATTTGATAGCGTTACAAGAAGCTTCCCCTGAACAACAAACTCTTTTTAAGACACAACTTCATTTAAAATTTCCCCATCAAATTTATGATCCAGATGGTTATGGTATTGGTTTGTTGAGCCGGTATGAAATCATCGAGCATGAATGGCTTCAGCCCCCAACTGATAGCCGATTGATGTTGCACGCACTTATTGAGGTTGAAGGGGAGTTGGTCAATATTTTTGTTGTTCATCTTTTGCTTCCTCAAATTAATTTCAACTCAACTGTGGGACTTCCTACTGGGTTAAGTGAATATTGGCAAGCTCAAGAAATTTACTTTCTTCAGCAGAAAGCCAAAGAGGTGAGTGGGCCAGTTTTACTCATGGGTGATTTTAATATGAGTGACCAGTCCCATACGTATAAAGAGTTAAGCGATAGTTATGGTGACGCATTTCGTGATGGGGGCTGGGGATTAGGTTTTACATTTCCACATCAACAATCATATTACTTTGAACAAGCGGGGCTTGATATTCCTCTGCCTAAGCCGATGGTGCGAATCGATTATATTTTCTATGATCCAGAGTTGATGATTCAACAAGCTGATGTCCAATGTTTTTCTGGTGCATCCGATCACTGTGCATTGCAGGCTAGATTTGTGTTGCCTAGCGGTCAATAAACCGTTCACTGACCACCGCTTATTGTTTACTGAATACGATCAATCCGGCCGAACGAGACCGTGTCGCCAGGCAAATACCACCGCTTGGGTGCGATCTGCCACGTCTAGCTTGCTCAAAATATTGGTGACATGATTGCGTACGGTCCCCTCGGCCAAATGTAATCGATCCCCGATGCCGCTGTTGGTTAGCCCGGTAGCCATCAGCTTAAGGATGGCCAGCTCACGGTCGGTTAGCCCTACCTCATCTAAAAAGGCTGCGCTTTGGACCGGAACCCCTGACTGAACATAACTAAACAGCTTGCTAGCCACGGCCGGGTCTACCGGTTTTTCCCCGGCTACAGTTCCCTCAATTGCACTGATAATTTCGTCACGCCCTGCGTCTTTTAGTAAGTAGCCATTGGCCCCGGCACGGACCGCATCGACAATCCAATCATCTTCATCGTAGGTGGTCAAAATCACCACGTGGGTTGCAGGGTGCTGTTCTTTGATCGCTTTGGTAGCCTGCACCCCGTTCATGCGCGGCATTTTTAAGTCCATCAAAACCACATCTGGCTGATGGGTGGCAACCATTTCAAGGGCCTCGTACCCGTCTCCGGCCGTGCCAACCACCTCAAGGTTTTCGCGCGCGCCCACCATCACAGACAGGCCGTCTAGGATAATGGCTTGATCGTCAACGATGAGAACTTTGATTTTGGTCATAAGAAAAATGCCCCAGCAAGCTGGCACGCTACGAAATTACAAATCTACGATTAATTGTACCGTGGTGCCTCCATTTGGCTGGCTTTTAAACGACAAATTTCCGCCGATCAGTTTGGCCCGCTCTTGCATGCCGGTCATACCGTAGCGGCCGTCTGGCTTGTTGTGCTCGTCAAACCCTACCCCATCATCCTGAATGACGAGCGTAAGCCGTCGACCGCGCTGCTCAAGCGACAGCTCAACGCGACGGGCCTGAGCATGGCGCACAATATTGTTAAACGCTTCTTCAGCAATCCGATAAAGCTGTTGCTCAGTTTGGGTCGGGATTCCTTCAAAATCGAGCGGCATAGCGATTTGAATCTGAAAGCCTCCCCGTTCGGAGCCGTTTTGGGCCAATCGGCGCAGGGCGGTTGCAAGACCAAACTCTTCGATCGGTTTAGCCCGCAGTTCGTTCAAAGCTCTGCGGGCCTCATTCAACCCATCCCGCGTTAAATTTTGCATTTGGGTGACCCGGCTTTTGGCGGCGGCCGGATCGGTCTCCATGATTGTTTCAAGTGCTTTGAGCTGGATGTTGACGGCTGAAAGAGTATGAGACAGCGTGTCATGCAGTTCACGCGCTAAGCGGTTCCGCTCACGGGTAATGGTCAAATCTTCCATCGATGTGGTGAGTCGGGTAAGCTCTGCATTTTTCAGCGCCAATTCTTGCCTCTGCTGTCGCTGTTGGCTGGTGATGCGAATGATGACAAATCCGACCAGCAGATAAATAATGAACCGAACGACCCCATGTTGCACATGCTGTTCAATCGCTTGGTTATAAAATCGGTTGGGTGGGATGGCTAAGAGGATTGGGAGAATCACGCTCCCGGCCGTAAAGGCGATGAGTGTTTTGATGTTGTATTGCAGGCTGACCAGCAGCAGAGGGAGGGCCAGCATGATGTGTAGTCGCGCGGGGTCGAGGTTTGTTTCGGCGATTGGCACGCGTCTAAAGGCGTAAAACCACGTTGCGGCCGCATCACCCAAAATGGGGGCCAGCGAAACGATAACAAGGGCGATGGGGAGAAAGCGACTGCCGAGCCGCACCTGCAACCTGCGCCAAAACAGGAGCAACAGCAACAGCGAAAACGAAATAAAGTTGAAGATTGAAAAGAGTTCGAGCGGCCGTTGGCTGAGCGCTTCGCAGGCGACTAATCCGAAAATAACGGTTAGGGCCACGGCCGACCAGCGCAGAACCTGCAACAGGCCGGGTTCTATCATCTGCTCATAATGACTCCCGCTGGGTAAGCCTTGATCGGGTGGAACGATGTCACTCATGGCAAACATTATACTCGAGGCGATCTTTTTCCCCTGTGCAAATCTGCACATTCGGCCGTGAGAATCTGCATAAATCCCCTGAACAGCTTCATGATGAGCCCTGAGCCTAGACACTTACAGCATTTCCGTTTGACCCTTAAAGTGAGAAGCATGAAGCGATTGAGCAGTTTTGTTGGTGGCAAATCATCAACCAACTATCAAGGAATGTGACCATGACGCGCAAACTAATTTTCAGTTTTTTATTGTTCACCGCCATCTTTTTGATGGGATGTGAAAAAGAGACGCACATGGTGCGATATGAGATTGAAGGGACAGTTCCTGAAATCGGAGTCTCCTACAAAAATGGAACCAACGGAAATGAATCGGCCGATTTGCAATCGGGCTGGTCGCAAGAATTTACTGTTGAGTCCTACTATCATCTTCACTTAAGGGTCAATACAAAAGGGCATGAGGGGAGCGCAACTTGCCGAATCTATGTTGATGGGGAACTCGCTTCAGAAGCAACCGCCAACGGCCGATTTAAGCACGCAGGCTGCAATAAAATGCCGGTGCCAGACCCGCCAGAGGAACAAAGTTAGTTTGAATTTATAGCGAAATATTTAAAAGCGTCCCTTGTGGGCGCCCACAAGGGACGCCCCTACCGAAAATCTTAGGTTTTTATAGAGAAGGCCACTAAAGGCCAAAGGCTAATAGCCAATAGCTAAAAAGAGGTTCATATGTTTGGAATTGCAGATGTTTATACGGTATTTTTTATTGTTTTAGGGATTTTAATCGCCTTTCCCGGCACGATCGCGCTGCTTGTGTTTGGCTTGCCAAAGCTGGTGGAACGTAGCTGCCAGCGGGTTGAACAAACGCCCGTGCGCTGTTTCTTGCTGGGCTTACCCATTGTTGGGATTGGTGGGCTTATGGCGGCCGGTCTTATGGGGAGTGGCGGGCCGTTGGCTGCGGCCGGGGGTGTGATCGCGGTAAGTATCGCTTTGGTCAGTTTAGTAGGTGCGGCCGGCATGTCGCTGCTCATCGGCCGGCGAATGTTTGGCTCGGCTGAAACCATCCCGCTTAAACCGGTGATTATGGGGGCCTTGGCGTACAAGCTTGCGGCACTATTTCCGATTATCGGCTGGATCTTCTTGTTCCCCATTGAGGTGATTTTAACAACGGGGGCCGGTGTGTTTGCTCTTTTTCGCTGGGCACCAGAACGGAAGTTGGAACACCCATCTCAGCTTGTGGTTATTAATCAAGGATAGAGATAGGGGATAGAGAGCGGTACTCATGAACGTAGGATTGTTATTTAGAAACTAAGTGCATTGCGAACATCTCTATCTCTATCCTCTCTCCCTATCCAAATAAAACTATGAACAGACGAAAATTTATTCAGTTTGGGCTAGCAACCGGCACAATGGCGGCCTCGGGCTGTAGCGTGATTGGCAAGCAGATGGCTGTTCAGGATCTCCCAGATCAGCTGGAGATTTTGCCCCCGAGCGTGTCCAATCCCACAAATTTAAACATAGACCCGCTGTGGCGCTTGTTGAACCGTGCGGGGTACGGGCCACGGCCGGGTGATTATGAAAAAGCAAGCCAAATCGGATACGAACAATGGCTTGAGCAGCAGCTTATGCCGGAAGAGATCAACGACACAGCGGCCGAGCTGATTGTGTCTGGGATGTCGCTCTACAACGCCGATGTGAACTACATGATCGGTTTTGATCAAGGTGATGGGCTGCGTGATTTGATCTGGGCCACCGTCGCACGGCAGCTTTATTCAGAACGACAGTTGTTTGAAGCGATGGTTGAGTTTTGGTCTGATCATTTTACGATTTACGCGCGTACCAATCAGGTGCTGGTGTTTTTCAAGATTGTCGATGATCGAGATGTGATTCGGCCGAATGCGCTGGGGAACTTTCGGGAGCTGCTACATGCTAGCGTCCGTAGTCCCGCCATGCTGTTTTATTTGAACAATGCGCAGAACTTTGCTGATCATCCAAACGAAAACTATGCGCGTGAGCTAATGGAGCTGCACACGTTGGGTGTATTTGGTGGCTATGATCAAGCGGATGTGATGAACGTGGCCCGGATTTTGAGCGGCCTGACGGTTAAGCGGCGGGGAATGGGGCAAGGGCAAACGATGTTCCGCAACGAACATCATGATGATGAGTCAAAAGTTGTGATGGGGCAAAGCTATCCGGCCGGGATGGGTGAGGCTGAGATTGACAGGCTGGTTGATTTCCTGATCGACCAACCGGCGACGGCCGACCACATCGCCACAAAACTGGTGCGCCGCTTTGTGGCAGATGAGCCTCCGGCCGATTTGGTGGCTGAGGTGGCACAGCTGTTTCGTGACACTGATGGGGAGATCAAGCCGATGCTCCGCGCCATCTTTTTAAGCGAGCAATTTAAGACGGCTCCCCCAAAACTCAAACGGCCGATCCACTATATCGTTTCGTCGTTGCGGGCTTTAAATGTAAAGGCGCGGTTCAGCCGTGATTTGCACAGCCGATTTCAGGCGATGGGGCAGGTGCCGTTTATGTGGCCCACTCCTGACGGCTATCCTGATGTGGCGGAGGCTTGGGTCAACAATCAGCTCCCTCGCTGGAACTTTGCCAGTGATTTGGTGCATGACAAACTGGAAGGGGGCGCATTTGAGCCGGAGAAGCTGGTGGCGCTGGCGGCGAGCAATCAACCGGCCGATATTTTGGACCTGTTTTACACGTTGCTCTTGGGGCATGTCCCCCGATCTGACCAGCGTCAGCTTTTATTGGATTATGTGGCAAAAGCCAGCGGCCGTGGTGAGCAAATCGATCGATTGCGTGAAGCGGTTGGGTTGATCATCGCTGGGCCGGAGTTTCAATTGATTTAGAGCGGTTAGCTGTTGACTCTTAGCTTTTTGCTAACGGCCAATAGCCAAAAGCTAAAGGCTAAAATAAAATGACAAAAGTACATTGTGCAGGATATGAAAAAATTTCAAGACGGGAGTTTTTAGGCAGCAGTTTGTTTGGCGCGGCCGGGATTATGCTGGGGCAGTCGATTACCGCATTGCCCGACTCTGTGCCAAAAATTAAGCTGGCTGATCCACATGTGGGTCCTCGGGGTGACACGCTGGTGTGTGTCTTTTTACGGGGTGGGGCAGATGGGTTGAACATTGTGGTCCCGCACGGGGATGATCATTATTATCAGCAGCGGCCGACAATTGCGATTGCTCGGCCGGATGACGGCTCAACTGAGCACAATCAGCGCACGGTTGATCTCAACGGATTTTTTGGGCTACATCCTGCGCTTGCGCCGTTGCACGAGATCTATTCGGCCGGGGATATGGGGTTTGTGCAGGCAACCGGCTCACCTGATGAAACCCGATCTCATTTTGAAGCGATGGATTTGATGGAGCGGGGGGCAGTTCCCGGTGAACATTCCGGCTGGTTGGCACGCCATCTGGCGACGCTTGACACCGGCAATGATTCTGCGTTGCGCGCAATTGCGGTGGGAGAGATGTTACCTCAGTCGCTGTCGGGTCAGCTGTCTGCTACGGCTCTGCAGTCGGTTGAAGATTACCACCTGCGCGGCCGCCAAGAAACGGCCGGTGAGCTAAATATGATCTTGCAGCAAATTTATCAACAACAGCCAAACCAACTGCTTAAAACGGCCGCTGCCCAGACGTTTGACGCGCTTGAGGTGATGCGCAAAATCGGCAGGAATCCCCAACAGCCGCGCGGCCGGAAATACGGCGATCACGCCTTCGGCCGGGCGATGCAGACTGTTGCCCAGCTCATTCATGCAGAAGCTGGGGTTGAGGTCGCCTGTGTTGATCTCGGTGGATGGGACACGCACGTGGCCCAAGGTGGCGCAGATGGCATTATGGCGCGTAACCTCACTAGGCTATCGGATGGGCTCACTGCGTTCTATGAAGATTTGGCTGACAAAATGGGGAACGTGACGGTGCTGGTTATGTCTGAATTCGGCCGACGCATCCACGAAAATGCGGGCAAGGGGACAGATCACGGTCACGGTAACATGATGATGCTCATGGGTGGCGGTGTGAATGGGAACCGGGTTCATGCTGACTGGCCGGGTATCCATCCTGATGTGCAAGAAGGGCCGGGGGATTTAGTGATCACAACTGATTATCGGGATGTGTTGGGTGAGGCGTTGCGCAAGAGAACAAAAAACCCGGCAATTGATCAGATCTTTGCCGGGTATGCTGTAGGTGAGAGGGGGTTGTTTTTGGGTTAGATGTTAGTCGTTGGCGACGAGTTCAACTAATGGGTAGCTTAGTAAAGAAGTTTGCAGTTTGTTTGACTCAATCAGTTACAGGAGCCGATGAGAGAGTCTTAGATGATTTGGCACCATCAGAGTCTTCTTCTTTCCACCATGTTTGGGCCAAAATGATCAAGATTGCCATAGTTGCAACGACTATGGCTGATAACAAACTCGTTGCCAAGGTGCCGCGGGCTTCAGGATCCACCGGCGCAATGGCCCTGGATACAATTTGAGCCTTACCCGTAGTGTCATTCTGCTCGATTTCGCCTTCAGCTACTTTTCGCGCTAATGTATCGTAGGTGTTTAAGATAATTGTTCGCTCTGCTTCAAGGTCAGCTCGTCTGCTGCTTAATTCTGCAATATCTTGCTGTAGCTCCAAGATTTGCGGCTCTATATTAGAAATTCGACTTTCTAATTCAATCTTTTGATCTTCTATCGCGTCTCCTAATGCATCTAATTGGGTAACACGATCCGTAAATTCTGTTTCTGAAAAGTTTTCGAAAGATGTTAATTCTATTTGAAGATTTCCACCAGTGTTAAATGCTCTATTTTGTAGCGCATAAAGCGTTAACTCACTTAGTATATTTTCGTTATTAGGATCTGATTTTAGCTGATTGTTAATTCCTTGAATATCATATTCAAGAATTAATAGGCTATTACTTCGATTGATAAAAGATTGCTGCAAATTCTTCATTGATTCAAGCTTCGAAGTCAAAATTTCTATTTTATTTTCAGCTTGGAATGTTGCCCAATCATCATTTACGCGCGTTCTCTCTAGTCCCGCCGCTTCAAGTTGTGTTTGAAGAAATATTTGAGATGAATCTACTTCACCTTCAAAAAAAGTGTTTGCTTCACGAATGAAAATTTCACTCCATGAATTTACGACTATTGCACTTAGCTCTGGATCTGAAAACGTTCCATTTAGAGTAACAATTTCAGAGCGCGTCTCTGAATCTGCGCCTAGCCGTCCTCTAAGAGCAGAAAATGAGATAATCTCACTGGGAAGTTGTTCTTTGATTTCCTCGTATAAGTCAAAAATAACCGCATCACTTAGAGCCAAATTGGGTAAATCGTTATTTTGAATGGAAACAGGTCCGTTTTCATTGGTTACAATTCGAGAATCAAATACAACATCAATGCTAGGCGAAGAAACAGAAATAAGAGCTGTGGCTTGATAAGTCGGAGGGCGACTTGAAAGCAAGAAAAACACTCCTACGGCTAAAATGATGGCGGGAAGAATAATCCACATCCAATTTGTGATTAGGGCTTTAACATAAATGCGAAGATCTATTTCGTCGCTATCGTAAAGTGACAAGCTCTGGTTATCCATACAGTTCTCGCTAGGCTAATTTGGTTTCTAAATGCTTAATTATATCATGCTCCTTAGAATTGCTTTTGACCGTTAATAACTCTTACACCTCAGTCGGATCGGTTATTAATATGAGATGCATCAAAGACAGAGTTAACCAAAAAAGCATAGCCGGTTTTGCTCCCAAAGAGATTGTGTCAACCATACCATAGAAATGAAATCCAGCTTGACTAGCTAACAGCCCAACAATGAGCCAACGATTAATTGAATTTCGCAATAGTAACTGAATTCCTTGAATAAAAAAGATGATTTGCCAGCCAAAGTAAATAATCAGCCCGGGGATTCCAGTATCTAGTGCAACTTGTAAAAAGACATTATGAGCATGTGCGATATCGTATGTGACTGGTATTGCTATTGGGTAGAGTCTGTGGACAACGTGGCGAAAGGTTCCTAATCCTGTTCCAGTAAAACTAAAGTCTTGAATTGCTAGAATCGCCCATCGCCAAACTTCTTGCCTAAAAGAAAGTGTGCTTAAATTTCCTACTAAAGTTTCATCAGGCGGGTCAATCCATAGGCTTAAAAGCTGTGCCGGCCCCAAAAAGATGACAGTTAAAACAACTGCCACGAAAACAGCTATTGGAAGTAACCAACGGCCATAACGAAAAGGGTTCCCGATTGGTAGCCCAATTGTAGCGAACCAAGCTCCAAATCCGATAGCGGCTAACCCACCGAGCCACCCCCCTCGGGATTGTGAAAGAATGAGAATGCAAACTAGAATAATTGTGATCGCCCAGACAAAAGTTGATAACCGTTGTTTGTTTTTTTGCCTAAGCCAAAATGCAGTACCAGTTGAAAGCGGAAAAAGCCATAGAATAAGTCCTGCAAGTTGATTAGGTTGAACACCTTCACCTGACCCTATTGCTGAAAACGAGATGATTTGTTGAGGAAATAAATCAATAATTGCAGATATTGCTGGCACTTTTTCGAGCCAGTCAACGGCTAAAAATCCGACAGCAACAAATGCACATCCCAACAAAAGCGTCATAAATAAAAGGATTTGCATTGAAGCGAAGGTGTCAAAATAAATGACAATGTAGCGCCAAATTACTAAACCAAGTAACAAGCCTAAAGTTTTATCTAATGTAACATTGGGATCTGCTGTAACAAGTATTGGGATAATTAACCATGCAGCGAAGAAAAGCATGATCAATGTAAATGGCGATTTAAGGGGCTTAGGTCCATTAATAAGCTCAAAGCCTAGGCGAAGCAACCATGTGATTAAGAGCATTATCGTTATTGTTACAAAACGATTTGGGAACAAGAAAAAAGGGATTGATACAATAATTAAAAAAGCATCTACCCAGAAAAATTTAGAATGCAGCCAACCAGTTTTATAGAGAATATTTTGAATCTTTTTAATCACAATTTGATTTTCCCAGTTATACAGATTTAGGGCAAAAAAAAACCAGTCTTGGCAATAACCAGACTGGTTTTAATTTTTTTTAGGTCTTAATTAATAAGCGCCTTTCCCACGTAAAATAACCCATGGAGTTTTGAGGATAATATAAATATCCATCCAAATTGTGTAGTTTTGAATGTAGTACAAATCTTCTTCAGTATGTAAATGCATCGGTTTATCTGATCGGCCGTTCACCTGCCACCAGCCAGTTATCCCCTGAGGAACAGAAAGCCGCTTTAACTGCCAAGTTTCATAATTCTCGATAACCCATGGCATCTCTGGGCGTGGACCGACAAGGCTCATTTCCCCTTTAAACACGTTGATTAGCTGTGGAAGCTCATCAATGCTAGTGCGTCGGATAAATTTACCAATTCTCGTGACACGAGGATCATTTTCCGACTTGTGAATCAGGTTTCCATCGGAATCTTTCTTGAAAACTTTACTACGCTTTTTATCTGCATCTACTTCCATAGATCTGAACTTGTACATGCCAAATGGGTGGCCATTCTCTCCAATTCTTTGTTGCCGGTAAAAAACAGGACCTTCAGAATCTAGTTTCACTAGAATGGCTGTAATAATCATTAATGGAGATGATAAAACTAAAAAAATTGATGAACAGATAAGATCTGTAAGTCGCTTAGTCAGACGCTGAACTTCATTTAATGCTGGTGCACGTAAATTAATCATGGGAACGCCTGCAAATTCTTCGGCTGTTGCTCTAAACAGAGCCAAACTGAAGTAGTCTGGCACAATTCGAACGTTAACCGGCATCTCATGCAGTTTATGGACTAATCGATTTAATTTTTCGTAGGCATTTCTTGGGAGAGCAATAATTACATCATCTATCTCAAGCTTGCGCACCAAATGGGGAACGTCTTCGATATTGCCTATCGGAGATAACTCATACCCTGAATCAGCTTCAGCTGAACGATCACCAATATATCCAACAATCTCTAATCCAGAATCTGAGAACCCGGTCAAAGTTTCATAGACTCGATGCCCAGATGCATCAGCTCCTACAATTAATGCGCGACGATCAATTGATTGCTGACCATAGATTCGATATAACCAGCGAAAAATAATCCGCCAGCTAATTAGCAAAACCAAATCGGTCAGAATAAAGAAGGCAAAGAGGTAACGTGAAACTTCACGGTAGCCGAAGTAGAGCACGCCAGCAAAGACTAAAGATGCGAATCCAATAGCAAGAATTAATTGCTGAATCTCCTCAGTAACACGATAACGTTTTTTGGGATCATATATTGAGAACGAAAGAAATGTTCCGATCCAGATAATTGGGAGAATGGCATATAGGGCCGGGTCAAAACTTAATAAAGGATAATTCACCATCCCGGGCAAATTAGTAATAGACGGCCGGATAGACACTGCAAATAGAATTGCAATGTACGTTAAAGCGATATCTAGGATTAATGAAAAAAGTGCAAAATTTACACTTGATCGACGAAACAAGAGTTCCTCTCTAAGTAAGAGACTCCATCACACATTAACTTAAATTTCTAGGCCAAATTAATATAGATGGAATAAATAGATGATTTTTGAAAGCCAGTAAGGATTGTAATGAGCAAAAAAAGGGTGCTCAATCCAAATATTAATAGTACCGCTACCCTAAAAAACTAACCTTAGGAAATTGGTAATTCAATTTGGACCCTCAATTTCACTTTTTACTACGCATTTAGTATAGGATATTTGTGATAATAGGCCAATTATTTAGATTAACATAAAAGCTGTATTGTCTGAAACTGGCGTCTACGGTCCAAATTAAAAGTAATTACGAAGACATCGGGTATTTCTTCGCACCACTTACTTGAAGCAATGTGTTAAAAATAAAACGAGGATTATTCACTAAGTAACGATACCAAAGTCGTTTTGGCTCTTGGAAAAACCTGAAGAGCCATTCAAGGCCGTTAGACTGCATCCATTTAGGTGCTTGCTTAACTAAACCTGCATGAAAATCGAATGCCGCCCCAATTCCAATTAACACAGATGGAGCCAGTTGGTTCAAATGGGAGCTCATCCAAAACTCCTGTTTTGGCGCGCCTAAACCGACCCAAATAATATCTGGATTCGCATTTTTAATTTGATTTAAGATTATCGTATCTTCTTCGTCAGTAAGCGGTCGAAAAGGCGGGCAATATGTCCCTACAACATTTAAATCCGGGAAATTTGCCTTTAAATTTTCAACTAGTTTGTCAGCTACACCATCTGCCCCTCCATAAAAGAAGTGGCGCGTACCATCTTTTTCCGTTTTCTTGCACATGGCTATCAATAAATCTGGGCCATATACGCGAGACACATGTGAGGAACCCAAGAAACGACTTAGCCAAACAACCGGCATTCCATCAGGTGTGACCATTCCAGCGTCATTATAAATGGTTCTTAGCTCGGGGCTATCAAAACACATCATAATGCTATGGACTGGAGTGACACAAATGTAATTAGCTTCTTTATTGTCCACCCAAGCCGAAATTTGGTCAGTGGCAATATCCATATTTATTGCACTGACGCCAACACCTAAAATGTTATTTTTTTCGAGTTTAGTGTTCATTAATTCTTTCTAACAGCAATGTAGCTCTTAATAAAAACACCTAAGAATTTTTCTGAGATAATTTGGCAATCGGGAAAAAGAATATTCATTTCTTCTCTCGATATTAATCTAATTTCGTCTAATCTTTCGTTGATTGCTTCTTTAGATGGACGGGTGATCCACCCCCAAATGGTAAAATTCCTAGCAATTTTTCCCCGAAGATTTTTTGGGAGCCAATGAACAAATGGAGTCAGATAGTGAGGTTCCATAAACGACTCGCTTGCAGGGGTCTGAATCCATATTTCTTTACCAACCCGCCTTACCTCAGATGCAAACTTTTGCTGATTTTCCCATGTTCCTACGTGTTCAATAACACTGTTCGAATGAACAATATCAAAGCTTTTATCGTCATAGTGCAAATCACACCCATTTCCGATAACTGTTTTTATGTTATGAAGAGACTCAGATTCATCATATTCGACTTGATGAATATTAAGAACATCCGTCTCGGCTGCTACTGGCTCATAATACTCCCAGTATTTTGGGTAACCGCCGACATCTAAAATTTTTGTTTTATGTCTGTTCGGATTCAATATTGAAACAAATTTTTCGAATCTCTTTCCCCTAAAGTAAGGTGAAAACAATTCATATATATTATGAATATTCATAGATTTTCTCTTAAGTATACCTTTTACGTATGTTCCCGAATAATTTGCTCGAAAAGCGATTCAAGCCTTGATGCGTAAGACTTTAAATCAAATGATTCTTGAACGGCATTGCGATTTAATTCGCCCATTTTTTTTCTTAGTAATGGATCATCTATTAACTTTTGCAGCTGAATTGTAAGTTGATCAATATTTCCCACATCAAAAAAAAGGATATTCTCATCACTAAATACAACTGGTAGAAGACCAACGGGAGTTGCCACAACAGGAAGCCCAGAAGCCATTGCTTCTAATGCAACTACTGGGGTAGCTTCTGAATATGAAGCCATAACAAAAACATCTGCGTTTACGAAGGTTTCTAATTTTTTCTGCCCCGTTTGTACTCCAAGTAGTGTCGAGTTGCTATTAATTTGAGGATCATTAAGGAGTTGGTCTAACGTCAAATTGTTACTCGAAGGGTTATCGATATACATAATGTTTCTTTCAACATCGATCCGTTCTCCCATGAATTGAAATATAACCTCAGGGTGTTTTTTTGCTATTGCTGGTATCGACCTTAAAACATCAAGTGCTCCTTTTGCTTGAGTTAGGTACCCAACAAACAAAATCCTTAATTTGCTGTTATCCTCTATAGTTCTTTCGATTTGGAATTCATCGGTATCAATACCGGTATAAACAACATGTAACTTGGATTTAGGAACTTCATCTCCAAATTGTTCTTTTAGGTGTTCAGCCCTCACAATAAAACCACTTATTTGGCCCAGATAAAAGCGGATCAATTTTTGTGCCAAAGGTGATCTGCTGGTAAAGAAGTGGTTGAAGCCATCTCCCATTACCCGCACTACAATTGGAATTCGAAACAGTATAATGACAGAAATAAAAGTTACATATCGTAGAAACCCACCCCAATTTTGGGCCCAATTCGTATAAACTAGGTCTGGCCGGTGCCAAACCAAAAGAAAAAATAGTTGGATAGGCTGGATAATTCCAAAAAAAATATTAACGAAATCAAACTTAGCCTTACTGCTCATTGCCCGCTGTTTGCTGATATTAAAGTGAATTAATTCATACTTTTCTTTTAAGTGCGAATTTAATAAATGCCTTGTCATGATCTCAGGACCAGAATAAGGAGGAGGGGTTGGGCTAACGACCATTACTTTTGCTAATGATTTTTCCATAATTTTTACTTATATATCCCAGAAGGGTGCACCGATTTCAACTTCATCAATTCAGGGGCGACCGGCACGTTAATAAATAGGATTTTGGTTAATAGTATCCCGACGAACATAGCTTGGGGAATTTCCCAATAATTTTCTTGAAATCCCAATAAAAACAGAAAAAGCAACCCTGTAGTCGCTCCGATCGCCATAATTCGGCTACTACTGTTTTTAATTCTAGACCGGGCGTTTAATAAGACAAATCCGATTAAAACTGGTAATGCTATAAAGCTAATACCGCCGAACTCTGTATATATACTAAGCCATGAGAATAAAGGTTGGCTGGAAGAGCTTTGAAATGGGTTTTTAGTTTCTCGAATCCAATCATCCAATAAATACTCCCGCAAAGGTGGTGCGGTTTTTAGAGGAATTAAAGGCAACGATCTTGGATTTTCTGGTCCTCCAAAGAATAAGCCTGTACTAATTAAAGATGCACGACTTGAGAATTGCCCAGGCCCTAAACCAATTAAAGGCATCGCTGGATATTCCTGTGGCATTTCATTCCATACTCTTAAAATAACCCGTGAACGCGTTACGTTTCCACTAACTAAGTTATTGACGATGCCATAAGTTGTTCCTAAGTTCCCTCTTAATAGAAATGCACCGGCCGAAATTATTCCGATAGCAATTGCTGCAAACACAATACTACGTAGGGCATTTTTCATTTGAAAGCGTTTAAATAGAATCAAGGCAATTCCAACAGCTAAAAACAAAAACAACACCACATGCATAACAGATGCAAGAATAAAAGCTATCGAGCCAATAATTAAGGCTCCCAAACCTTTGTTGGTATAGAAATAAAAAACAGCAATAAACAGTAGGCAAAACGCCATATTTACAGCATACATTGGATTTGCAAAGGTAAGTGAAGGTGAAAGTGCCAAATGGATTGTTCCCTCGACAAAATCACCATTGGCTTTATCAAAACTTCCCGTAACGAAAAAACCGTAAACCGCTTGGGCTATACCAACAAATGCCTGAACATAAGTAACAGGGACAACAATCTTAAAGATTTTGTTCAATAGCAGGGGGCTTGACAGACTTTTCTCACCTAAGAGCAATAGCCCTGCAAGATTACCATACGTAATAAAAGCAACTATCCCGTTGGTTACTATAAACTGATTGTTTATGAGTTTGTGTCCCCCAATAATTAGCAGCCAACACAGCGAATAAATTGTAAGGCCCATAATTAATCTTTTATTCCTGGAAAAGACGATGAGCCACGAAATAATTATCCAAGGCAAGATTAAGGCAACCAGCTTAAATGGAGAAAAAGAAATAACTATTGAAATTAAAAATACTTGGAGAAATGATTTTTGAGGAGGGGACACAATTTTTCTATACGCTTATGGACAAAACTGGCTCTTATTAATTTCAGTTAATCTAACATTATCAATCAATACAGTGCCTTCACCACTAATTAGTACTGGATAAAACTCAAATAAATTTTCATCGGCTTTAGGTACTCGAATATACCTTTCAATATATACCCAATTACCAAATTCAAAATTGTTTGAGTTAATATCAGCAGTTAATAGTTGGCTTCCAATCGGTTGCCCATCTGATTCTCCACCAATGTACAATAATCTACTAGAAAAATTGTCATTTCCTTCCAGTTTGACGTGAGCTGAGTAATGAATGCAGGCTCCTGGCTCTAGGGCAATTCGCTGATAAACCCCACCATGATATTGATTACCTAAGCCTGTTAACTCAAAAACATTTTTTTGAAGGCTTTGATTAAAACGAACATAGTATGTAGCTGAGTTTCGTTTTTCAAAAAATCTATATTTCCAATAATCTAAATTGCCTGCAACTCCATCTCCATCAACAAACAGATTCAGATCATTTTTTTGAAAATAGTTGTTACAAAAGCTGCTAGAGAACTCAGGCAAATTTTGCTGGCTACGTAGTAACTGGCAGGATATTGCCGACTTGTTTTCCATCTGGAGCTTGATATCGGGATCAGTAGACTTTTTTGCCGCTAAAATATAGTAACTTAATGAATTTTCAAAATCCTTGTTTAAGTAGTAGTAATCTCCCCAATTTTCGAAAAAAGTCGGCTCAAGTTGCGTATTGTTCCAAAATGTAAAAAACCCCGGAACATTACCTGAAGAATATCTCGCATAGCCCAGATAAAGAGTTTGTTCATTTAACGGTATAAGAACTGAATTTACATACTTACCCGAGTCTTCAGAGCTAAAACTAACTTTAGATTCATCTTGTTTTTGCCGATTGAAATCTACCCAAAGTAAATTTGTACCAAGCGATCCTAAGGAAGCCATGATACTTAATCCGATTAAGGCCACACAAATGGGTAATTTTAATTTTTTTTGCACTAATGCAACTATTTCCATTGGGAAAAGTCTCTATCAAGAAGCGTTTCTAGCTCATCGACAGATGGTCTATAGCGTTCTCGTAGCTGATTCGCTAAGTCTGAGCCTAAGAGCGTTTCTTCCTTACTAACCACCCTTGCATTTATCGAAACAAGATTATCAACAATCCGCCGACGTATATGGAAAGGTATAACATTTTTGATTAGCTGGGATCCTTGAAACTTTCCGCGGATCAATCGCATTAAAGTGGGACTACGCATAGTTTGACGTAAGTTTTTCCCTGAAAAATCAATTGAAGATGTTCGTGTATCAACTTCTAAGAAATCAAAACATATCTTTAATGTTTCTTCCGCATTGTCCTTTAAGTCATCTAGTTTAAAAATCCTAAAGCTTTCTCTCGGGTAATGTTCTAACCAAGGTTTAAGTTGTTGTGCATATAACCCATCGTTGAAATAACCAACCCACTTGGTTGGATTTTCTTCTAATCGCTGAGATTCCAACCTTAATGCTTCATCGAAATCTAAAGTTTCCTCTGCAATTCTCACGGTATGGAGGTAGTGAGACCACGCTCGCTGAACAGGATCTCGGAGCATAACAAAAAATTTCATATCATCATCCCCGATAGTTGATTTTATCCTTGGAATAACTTTGCTCGGAAATCTTAAATAGGAGGGCGTAGCATCACCGATAACCTTATGTTGCTTATTAACTTTTGAGTAATAAGTGTTCAAGTAAAAGCTTTTGCCTTTTTCGTACTGGTAATCTAAATCAAAAAAGTGAGTTTCTTTTGCTTGAGGAAGATAGATTTGTGGATGCTGGGAAAACAAATGATGCAGTGTTGTTGTTCCACATTTTGCGGCCCCAATGATCATAAAATTTGGAATTTTTGAGTTACTCATTCTGTTTTGATGGTGAGCTAAGTGTGTTTAAAGAATTTAGTTGTTGGTGTTAGCACTATTGCTAAAAATTTTTTGGGCTGGGAATGGGATAGAGCTAAAGCCATAGAACCTGTAAATAACTATCCACAAGATAATATTTTTGATAGTTATAGTTATCATGCTTGCAAGAGCCGCACCATTAATTCCCCAAAAGGGGATCAGTATCAAGCTTAGGGACACACTTGATATAAGTGTCAGGACCATTATGAACTGAACTATTTTTGCTCTACCGGTCATAATCAAGAATTGATTATTGGGGCCAAACAGAACGTTTAATAATTGGCCTATTGATAAGATTAGAACAGACAAGATTGCATTTGAGAAAGACCCTCCAAATAGATCTAAAATTTGGTTATGGAAAATTACAATCGTCAAGAATATCGGAATTGATAGCCAGCCCGCTAACCGAGTGGATTGATGATAAATTTGCTTGAGTTTATGAGTCTCTGCATTGGAATAGGCTTCTGAAAACTTCGGACTTGCGATATTGATCACTGCTCCAAGTGGGAAAGAAATTAAGATAGCAAGTTTTGCACTAGCTGAGTAGTGACCCACTGTTGCACTATCAAGAAAAAATGCAACGAACCAAATATCTGTTGATAAAAGAAGAATGCTGATTCCGGTAGTGACCCAAATCGGAAAAGACTCCTTTACCATGTCAGAAAAAACAATTTTGTTGACTTGCGAAAGAGATTTTTCTTGGGTATTTAAACTGTTTTCTTTTGGGTTATTTAGAGGCTTTTTCGAAACGTTAGAAATTGAGATAAAGCTGGTCAAAAATGCGATAAGTATTCCAATTAAATAACTTATTGAAGCAAAAATTTCTAGAGGGTTACGAAACCATACCAACACCACAAAAACAAAAAATGCACTTCCCCAAATTATCAGGTTTTCAAAAACGGCCGCTAAAACAGTTTTCTTTTCCCCTTTTAAAGCTCCAACATTTAGTATTAGTAAGGCATGTAGAGGCAATGCGATGATTAAAATCAGGTTTTGATTATCTAAAGAACCAAATACGATATAGCGATATATACACCAAAATAAGCCGATTAAAATTGATGTAATAGCTACTGCTAATCTCGATTTGCGTAATAGGCTGCGTTTTAGAGCACTTTGAGAATCAATATTAAAAAGTGCAATTTTCTTGATGAGTAAAATTTCGAACCCAAGTCGGGCTAAAACTGATAATGGAATAACAATGGAGACAAGTAGTGAAAAATTTCCTAATCCATCTGCACCAAATTGCCTTGCTAGAATAATATTGAAGACTAGACTTATTCCAATTCCAAGAACTCGAACGATTAGGGATCCAAATGACTTCCCCAGAATTTCTTTGAATGACTCATTAGAAAAAGCTAGGCTTATCTTTTTTTGTAGCTTTTCGAATTTGCTCGTTTCACTAATACTCATTCAACACGCTAAACAGGAGATATGGATAGTAAAGCGATATTAGATAAACGCATTTGCTTTACATGACATTAGGCCTGAAATTTAGTTATAACACAGCAGCTGTTCAATTTAGATTGAACAGCTGCTGTATTAAAAAACTATTTCATTAAAGGCTAAAAAACCTTAGAAACCAGAGTAGACAAAATATTATCTATCTTACTTCCACTTAATCCTTGGCATAATTTTGGATTCATCAATTCTATCTTTATGCTTAATTACATTATCGAGCATTTGAGCAACAACCTCATCTGTCATGTAATTTGGTTTTAAGCCTAAATCCATTAACCCGGAGTGAGCTGGGTTATAGTAATGATCTTCGGCTTCTTTTCTTGGATTAGGGATAGATTTTACTTCTACATTTAATCCTTTTTGGTTGCCTACACGTTGGACCCGATCTGCTAACTCATTAATTGAAAAGGTTTCTGTAAACTGATTTAAAATACGCAATTCGCCTTTAGCCGCTGGGCTATGCATAGCCAATTCTACACATTGCAAAGTGTCCTTAAGGTTTAGATAACCACGGATTTGGCCACCTTTACCATAAACAGTAAGGGGAACCCCAGCTACCGCTTGAACTAAAAAGCGATTAACGGCCGTTCCAAAGATGTCATCATAATGGAAATTGGGCAGTAACCTTTCATCTTGATCACTTTCGTCAGTTGATAGACCATAAACAGGTCCTTGCATTAAATCAGTAACACGGAGACCAAATGTGCGCACGTAAAACCACAGGAGATCGGTATCCAATACTTTCGTCGTATGGTATAAGCTGCCTGCTGCACGAGGGTATAGAAACTTATCTTTCCGCCCTTTGTGCTCGATTTCGAGCCATCCTTCTTCAATATCAATGTTAGGTGTTCCATACTCACCCATTGTCCCAAGCTTAACAATGTGGCAGTCTGGAGCATGTTCCATTACTGCCCAGATGACGTTGAATGTGGCGTTGAGATTATTGTTCAGCGTTTCACGTGCTTGATCAAATCCGATCATTGAGTAAGGAGCTGATGGTTGTTCTGCATAATGGATTACGGCTTCTGGTTGGAACTCTTTAAATACAGTTTCTAACAGCCGATAATCGCAAATGTCACCAATCTTAACTTGAATATCGCAGTCACTAAGGGACTTAAAAATGTTAGCTCGATCGTTTAAATTAGGAGTTGGGATTAGCGCTTCTGATTGAGTTGCCTGAGCGATATTTCGCCGCATGTAATTATCAACTACATATACATCATGGCCTTTTGCTGCAAAAGACATGGCTGTGGGCCAACCTAAATAACCATCTCCACCTAAAATTAATACACGCATGTTTTTGTAAACCTTTTATCCTGTGTTTGCTGAATTCAACTCAAGAAGATCATGATCAAGAAGAAACTTTTTCAATTCTTCACGACTCATGATTTGCTCAACCGCTGAATTGTATGGATTATCGACACCAATTCCGCTTGTCATATCTGGATATTCATATTCAATTTCTTGATAGACAGAGCGAAATGCGGGAAGTACTGCGAAATATGAAGACAGTTCGATTGTTCGCCGTGTTTCTTCATCACTCATAAGCTCTTCGTAGAGTTTTTCACCAGCCTTACTACCAATCTCCGTGATATCAATGTCTTGTACTGTATGACCGTAGATTGGTGAAAGAACATCAACCATCACGTGCGCTAGGTCTTCAATACCGGCAACCGGCATTTTTGTGACGAATACTTCGCCGCCTTTTGCTAAGAATACGGAATTGATAACCAAATTGGCAGCTTGTTCAATGGTCATGATGAACCTGGTCATTCTTGGGTCTGTCAATGTGACAGGACCACCGCTGGCGATCTGGCGCTTAAACAAGGGGATAACAGAGCCGCGTGAACCAAGTACGTTGCCAAACCGTGTGGATGCAAAAATAGTTTCAGCCGTTCTCTGATTGGCATTGGCCGCTGTCATTAAGCGTTCCCCCATTAATTTAGACGTCCCCATCACATTTGTTGGATTTACGGCTTTGTCCGAAGATGTAAAAATGACCCTTTTTACATTATTCGCGCGCGCGGCATCAATGATATTTTGAACCCCTAAAATATTTGTTTGAACAGCATCACGTGGAGATTCTTCACAGAGGATGACATGCTTTAGCGCGGCCGAGTGGAGGACAATGTCAATGCCCTCCATAATTCGAGTTAACTTACTTAGATCACGAAGGTCGCCTAACGTAACGCGAACATTTGGATATTCGCGATACGTTTGTGAAAGGAAGAACAGCTCGCTTTCGTTATTATCAACACCAAGAACTTCCTTAGCGCCTAATTGAACAATTTGACTTAAAATTTCTTGTCCAACTGTTCCACATACACCGGTAATCAATACTCGGCTATTTTTCCAATTTTCCAGATTATCCATTATTTATTATTTATTACGTTTTTATTTCCATTTATTAAAAGGAGAAACGCCCAACAAACCAATCAACATCAAAGTACAAAGCTTCAAAAACAAGACCTGATATGAGTACTTCAAGTCCTAGATTTTCTATTGCCATTGCAAAAAAGCAGCTAGCTTTGCTTATTGAAGATTTACGACAAAATCAAATTGATTGGATTAAGGAAACAAACTTAGACTCGCCACTAACGAACGCCAATCGCCTAATCAAGAGGAGCATACTTCGTATTTACTACTAAGTAACAGCTAATAACAGGCACATTTAAACCAATTTAATGTCTTCTTAAAGAATGAACTTTCGATTTTTAATGGGGAGTCTGGGCGGATTTTGGATTGTATCGGATTACCATTTGAAGAACAAGATTCATGGCATTAGAAGCACGATTAGCCTCTAATGCTATTGAGAATGCCTTGCTACAGCATTTGATTTAAAACGGAATCTTTAATTTTTAGAAGAAGACCCATCTACTTTTCGATCTAATGCTTCGCTACCCAAACACAATCACATTCCGCAGAGCCTCACCCCGTTTCGCAGAATCAATCGCCTCATTAATCTGTTCCAGCGAATACCGGCCGGTTACAAGCTCATCTAACTTCAGACGACCACTTTGATATAGCTCAACCAAACGAGGGATATCCGTTTGAAGCCGAATCGACCCCATCTTGCTCCCCTTAATCGTTTGCGAAGCCGCCGCCAAATTAGACATTTCGATCTCAGTCATCACACCCGTAGGAGGCATGCCAACCATCACAAAAGTTCCTGTGGCCGATATGAGCTGTAACCCTTGATCGATAGCAGGGCCACTACCGGCCGCCACAAAAACAAAATCTGCCCCCCGGCCGTTTGTGACCGCTTTGACCCCATCAACCGCATTGTCTTGTCTTGGGTTAATTGTGTGCGTTGCACCAAACTCCCGCGCCGCCTCCAGCTTGCTATCATTCAAATCGATGGCAATTACCGGATGTGCACCAGATAGCGCAGCCCCTTGAATGCTGTTCAAACCTACACCACCGTTGCCGATGACCACGACACTGGCTCCGGCCGGAACTTCGGCCGTATTGGTGACCGCACCCAAACCGGTGATCACACCACAGGCCAAAAGCGATGCGCTATCAAGTGGAATCTCTTTCGGAATAACCACAACCTGTGACTGGTCAACAACCACATATTCTGCAAATGCACCGGTTGACAGCCCCTGAACAACAGATGCACCCGAACTGTCCGTCAGCAAATCCCCATCCCGACTTAAATCAGTTTCACAGCTGGTGAAATGCCCCTGATCACAATAGTGACAGTGGCCGCATGATTTGATGAGGGTCACAACCACATGGTCCCCAACATTTAAACGAGACACACCGGGACCAACTTCTTCGATGACACCGGCCGCTTCATGGCCTAAAACCATTGGTAGCGTGCCGCCCCAGCCTCCATCCGCATAAATAATATCGCTGTGGCAAATCGCACAGGCAGCCATTTTGACTTTGATTTCCCCAGTTTGTGGGGACCCGATTTCTAAATCTTCGATAACGAGTGGTTTTCCGAACTCGCGTAGTACAGCAGCTTTCATAGTGGAAAGTCTCCAAAAAAATATTTTGGGGATAGTATCTAAAAATGATAATAAGTAAAGCTTGTTGGGTAGGACGTTTACTTAAAGTTGAATTTCTTGTAAAAGACCATCTGCCCCCGGCCGCTTAGCCGCCTGCTCCCGAATCAAACGGCCGAGCTGTGCAATTCCCGCCTGTTGAGCTTCAGTTGTTAGATTCCCAAAACTCAGCCGAAAATATTCCTGCCCTGTGTCATAGGCGAAAAATGCTTCGCCAGCCGCAATCCCGATCCCGTTTTCAAGCGCCAGTCTATACAGCTCACCTGGGGCAAACATGCGCGGCATATTGAGCCAAAAGCAATAGCCACCGGCCGGCTTGTCCCACTGTACAAAGCTCGGCATCGATCGATTGAGTCCATCATGCATCCCATTTCGCCGCTGCTCATACTGCGGCCGAACCCGGCGCATGTGCCGTTTAAACCCACCATCGTTCAAAAACTCAGCCATAAGCCGTTGTAACATCGGCGCTCCGCTCAGGTCAGACACCCGGCGCATGGCCACAAATTTTGGCATAAAGCGGGGGGCCGCATGAATAAAGCCAATCCTTAAGCCAGACATAATTGATTTTGAAAATCCACCCAGATAAATCACATTTCCACTTGTGTCTAACGACGCCATCGGCGGCGGAGGGGGATTGCCGTAATACAAATCACTGTAGACATCATCTTCTACCAAAATCGTATCGTACCGGCGACAGAGTTCAACAATGGCGGCCCGCTTTTCGGCCGAAAAACAGACCCCTGTCGGATTATGAAAAGAAGGGATCGAATAGTAAAAACGAGGTTTCTCTACCCGCAGTAGCCGCTCCAACTGATTCAGGTCTGGACCATCTTTTTCAAGTTTGATCGCCAGCGGCCGAACCTTTTGTGCTTTTAACAGATGGTGATACCCCAGAAACGTTGGCTCTTCAGTCAGCACCGTATCGCCTGCTTGGGTTAGCGCACGCGTCACAATATTTAGCCCCTGCATCACCCCGTTTGTAACCAAAATGCGGGATGGCGCTGCACGAATGGCACGATCTTCCAGCCATGTGGTTAATGCGGCCCGCAGCTTTCCGTCTCCTTCTATATGGCCGTAGCCTGAAAGATCGGTCCATTCACTGCGGAGCTGATTAACTTTGCCCCAAATTTCATCTACGGGGGCCAAGTCTGGGTCTGGGATGGCAACCGCCATCGACCGGACATGGCGAGCCCGCATGATGTGCAAAATGTCGCCCAAAATGTTGTCTGGATCAAACGGCTGTTCGGTATCTACCGGTAAAGTAGCCCGTTCAGCCTCGTCACTCACATAGGTCCCGCGGCCGACCACGCTCTCGATCAACCCATCCGCCTGAAGTTCGTTATAAGCATTGTGCACCGTCAGTGGCGTAACACCGAGCTCGGCCGATAGCGAACGGACCGTTGGCAGCCGCGTACCGGAGGGTAACCGGCCGGTATGAATTTGCGACCGGATCTGCTCAGCTACTTGGCGATAAATGGCTAAATTGTTTTTACGTGTGATTTGTAGATAGAGAGACATAAGATTGACGAATGACGATTTTTGATTGACGGGTTTATCGTACCCTAAACAAAAAACGTTCCTTTGCTCACCATTACCGCAGACCCGCCAACACGGACCGCTCGGCAAACACCATCTTTTAAATCGATTTCAAAGTCGATGATAGACGGCCGCCCCATTTCAACCCCTTGTTGCAACGTCCAGCGTATGGTGCCGTTTTGCTGGTCTGCTTTGGTTGCCAGATAGGCGGCTAGTCCGGTTACGGCCGAGCCGGTCGCCGGATCTTCATAAATCCCCATTTGCGGCACCACAAACATGCGCGCCCTAAAATCTGCCCCGTTTAGATCAGGGTCAGCGGTGTAGACATACACGCTGCGGGTTTCTGGAATCTGTTTGCGCCATTTGGCTAAATCGATATCGACTCGGGCTAAGGCATCCGCATCTTTAACCGGCACAAACAGCCGGGGCGTTCCCGCCTTTACAACTTCAGGTTTATAAGGATGGGTCAGCACATCCCCTGGGTTTAGCGACAAAAATTCTGTTATCAAGGCGGCGTCAGGTGCGCCCCCCACAACATCGGGGACCACGGCCGCAGATAAGACCGCACGGGTTACGGCACCATCTTTGTCTGCAAAGATTTTGATCGGCACTCGGCCGACCCCCTCTTCAAACGCAATCTCTGTTTCTGTACCGGTTAAGGCAACCTGACCGATTGTTGCCAGCACAAATGCACCACCCACCGTAGGATGCCCAGCGAACGGGAGCTCAAGGTTTGGGGTAAAGATTCGAACCTTACAGGTGTTGGCTGGATCTTCTGGGGGAAACATGAAGATCGTTTCTGATAAATTAAACTCCCGCGCAATTTTTTGCATCGTGGGGGTGTCTAATCCGGCCGCATGCGGGAAAACGGCCAGTGGGTTGCCGCCAAATCTCTGTGTCGTAAACACATCTGTCGTGTAAAAGTCGTAATCCATCGGCAGATTGTACTAAAACAATCTGAGCACAGCAGGTACAATAAGGGACGAGTGATGATAACAATTTCAGTGTATTGTGGAGCCGACTCGTCATAACGGTCACAATTGGGTTATGATCCGGTTAAAATGGGTGGCAAAAAAGTGGCACACCCAGCACCATGCCCTGTAAAACCGTTTACAGAATGGTATACTTCCTCGGTTTTGAATTAACCAAAAATTCGCAGGCGGAAAAAGAGATTGTTTTCATTTTTAAATTCATTCAGGCCCCTAGACTTCATTCTGGGCCTTTTTTCTCAAGACGTAGGTATCGACTTGGGGACAGCAAACACTTTGGTCAGTGTTAGAGACCGAGGAATTATTATTAACGAGCCATCATGGGTTGCCATTCGCAAACGGACCCGTGAGCCTCTGGCCGTTGGAGCCGAAGCTAAAGAGATGGTCGGCCGTACCCCGGCCGACATTATCGCCATTCGTCCTTTGCGCGATGGGGTAATCTCTGAGTTCGAGATTACCGAGGCGATGCTCAACTACTTCATCAACAAAGTTCATGAACAGCTGTTAACCCCGTTTCCGCGGCCACGTGTTGTGGTTGGGATCCCGGCCGGTGTAACCGAGGTAGAGGAACGCGCTGTACGAGATGCTGCGATTGCGGCCGGTGCGCGTGAGGCTTATCTGATCGAGGAGCCTGTGGCTGCAGCGATCGGTGCCGGACTGCCGATTATGGAATCACGCGGGAGCATGATTGTTGACATCGGTGGTGGCACAACCGAGGTTGCGATTTTCTCGATGGGTGGGGTTGTTGTGCGCCGCTCTGTCCGTGTGGCTGGTGACGAAATGGATGAAGACATCGTTGCTTATGCCCGTAATAAATATAATTTAATGATTGGGGAGCGCATGGCGGAACGGGCCAAAATTGCGGCCGGATCCGCATTCCCACTGCCAGAAGAACGGACCATCACCCTACGCGGCCGTAACTTGATCAACGGGTTGCCACAATCGGTTGAAATTAGCAGTATCGAGCTGCGTGAAGCGATGGCACCCAGCATTAACGTGATTGTTGACACCGTAAAAGATGCCATTGATGAAACCCCGCCCGAACTTGTGGCTGACCTAATGGAAGCTGGAATTTGTTTGGCTGGTGGTGGCGGTAAGATTCGCGGGCTTGAAGATCGCATTGAAGATTCGGTCAAAATCCGAGTTTGGGTCGCTGATGATCCGATGACCTGTGTGGCCCGTGGTGCCGGTAAGGTGCTTGAAGACTTTGATTATTGGAGCCGGGTTCTTGCGACTGACGACCGAAGCCGTCGCTTGAAATAAATTTGTTGATCTTGCACAAATAGGACTTTCGCTTGCAAGGAGCACTGAGCTTGTCGCAGTGCGTTCTTACAATTCTGGAGAGCCTCTGAAGCGAAAGCCCTAACCATATGGTTTGTAGCAGTGTCACTTGTAGGCACATTTATTTGATCCAATGCCCACGTCTCAATCTAATGTCCGCTGGGGATTAATTCTCTCATTTGTCGGTATCGCACTATTTTTATTTGTGATCGATGCCACCGGCAATACGCCCGGCCTGCTATCGCTTGTGCGCGACCCGATTACGACCGTAAATACATGGCTGGCACCTTCGGCCGATACTGTTTCAGACGTGTTAGCGGGTCCCGCTAATGTACAGCTTGCTATCGAAGAGATTGAGCGTTTGCAGGGGCAAGTGGCGGAGCTGCAAAAAGAAAATCAACTTTTACGCGAAAATGAAGGGGAGCTGGAAGTCCTGCGCAGGTTGTTCGATTATGCTACCGATTCACCCGAAAACCAGCGTGTGTTGGCCGATGTGATCGGCCGAGAAACCAATCCGCTTTTCCGCAGTATTTTGATTAACCGTGGCACCAATGACGGGGTCCAAGTCGGCATGCCGGTTGACAGCGATCAAGGGTTGATCGGCCAGGTGTTCCGTACAACGCCTGACTCAGCCATGGTGATTCTTGTCATCGATAATGCCAGCGGTGTTCCCGGCCGCTTAAGCAGCTCACGCGCCACCGGTTTGGTGCACGGCACAGGGGCGGGGCGCACAATGGAGATGGATTGGATTCCACTCGAAGCTGAGGTTGAAATCGGTGATGTTGTGCTCACATCTGGCCTTATTGGTCAATTTGATCAAGGCATTTTGGTCGGCCGTTTTCCGCGCGGGCTAACCGTCGGCCGTGTGACCGAGGTTGAGCGCAGTGACGCAGATATCTTGCAGCGGGCCATCATTCGTTCAGACGTAAACTTTAGCGATTTGGAGCGGGTATTTGTGATTGTCGATTTCCCCAAAGACGACATCACATCCTTTGAAGATCCGCTTGGAGAGGACCAGTAGCCGGTAATCAGTATTTGGTGAATAGGTAAATTGCCATACCGTTCATCGATTTGCGAAGCGGACCGATTATCGAGCTATCGAGTACCGAAAATGAACCGATCCACTCTCGTTGCCATACCTATCCTACTTATCCTCACCATCATTCAAACAAGCGTGCTCACGGTGCTGCCTGTGCTTGACCAGGTTGTGCAGCCTGTTTTGTTGTGCGCCATTGCGTGGGGCATGCTGCGTGGTATTCGGGATGGGTTGACTTGGGCCTTTATCGGCGGGCTGTTCTTAGACCTATTCTCAATTGGACCTTGGGGAGCCCAATCATTAGCGATTATGGCGGCCGTAGCCGTTGCTGTCTGGATCGTTTCAACGCTGCCCCCACGTCGTTTCTGGATTCCCGGCATTATTGGGGGCATGTGTGCTGTGATCTATTTAGGATTACTTATCGCTATGATTCAGGTTAGTCGATACGGCTCTCATATTTCTGCGGCTCCTGAAATCGGCTCATTTTTTGTTGTGCAAGGGGTGTCGGCCGTTTTAGCCTACTGGGTACTGTTTGTTTTGCGCCAAACGCTCTATCCGCCAGAGGTCACCGGAACCGGACTCTAGACTTAACCCGTTTCTGCTTTCGGGCTGGCCGGGTCTTTACCCACCATCTGCTTAACTTTATACACCGTTTTATTTTGACTTTCGTAATAGGTGCGCACAACCAGCTCTGCCACGATACCTGTCACTAAAAATTGAACGCCTAAAATAATTGCTAAGATGCCCAGCAAAAACGTTGGTCGGGAGCCGATGTTGTACTCTTTGAAAGCGATAAAGCCACCGACGAGCCCAAAGTAGATTTTACGAGCACCCAAAATTGAGATGATGCTAAATCCGCCCAGCCCAGAGACAAAACCGATCCAGCCTAAAAAGTGCATCGGCCGGTCTGCGTAAGACCGCAGAAAAAGCACGGTGACCAAATCTAGCAGAACCCGAAAAGTGCGCGAAATGCCATATTTCGATTCACCCGCCATGCGGGGCCGATGATTGACCGGTACTTCGACCATTGAAAAGCCCGCATTATTGACGAGCTCGGGAATAAAGCGGTGCATTTCACCATACAGGCGCAATTCGCTCACCACCTCATTTTTAAACGCCCGCATCGAACAGCCACGATCATGTAGCTTAACGCCCGAGAAACTGGCAATCGTCCAGTTTGCGATTTTTGAAGGAAGTTTGCGCAGCAGAAACCCATCTTGCCGATTGATGCGCCAGCCGTTAACCACATCCGCCCCGCTCTCATCCAGCTTTTCCATCATGGTGGGGATGTCGGCCGGATCATTTTGACCATCCGCATCTAACGTGATCACGACCCGTCCGGAAGCATTGTCGAACCCGGCCGCAAATCCGGCCGTTTGTCCATAGTTGCGTCGAAAACTAACCAAAATGACCCGTGGATCATCTGCATGCAGTTCTTTGATAATTTCGACACTCCGGTCTTTACTGCCATCATCAACATAAATGACTTCATAATCGATGGCGGTATCTTTCAATGCGGCCGTAATCTCCGCATGGAGTGAGTGAAGGCTCTCTTCTTCGTTATAGACCGGAATAACAATGCTTAAATCTAGATCGTAATAGTGCATATAGTTGCCTCAAAAAGGTAGGAAGATTTTAGCAGTTTTTAAAATAGTTTTGAATGGATATAAAGAAACAGGGACAAATAGGAGGTGAATCATTAGGAAAAAAGCTGACACGGCTGGCCAACAGTGCCCCCTTCGTGGCTTTATTTGGTCCGTGAGGGATAATTTTGCAATTGAATACACCGTTCAGTGTTTAACAGATTAGGATCAAACTATGTCTCAAAAGCTAATTGTTCTGATGGTTGATGGCATCTCGGCCGACCACTATACCGCGATTCGTCAACAGTTGCCCCATTTGATGGCGCTAGAAAAACAGGGATTCCGCATTGATCGACTGCATGCGGAGCAGCTGGGGGTTTCGCTCGCCGGCCGAGTATCGATGCTGACCGGCCATACGGCTGATCAAAGCGGGGTGTTTGGCAACAAAACTTGGGATTCGGCTAAACAAGCCTTTCGGTATGCAACCCCTGATGATGTGCGCGTGCCCACTCTGTTTGCCCGGGCTCAATCGGCCGGGCGGTCCACAGCCTGCATCGGGGCGGGTATGATCCGGCCGGAAGAGTGTGATTTGATGGTGCCTCCCAACTGGGTAGATGGCTGGGCCATCAACCGTGCTCGTGATCCAGAACCGGTTCCGGCCGACCATCCGTGGCAGCGGGTGGTGGATGCACCACCAACCCAGCAGTTTTTAGATCAGTGTGCCAAGTTTAGCCTACTCACCGATTATCCGGCCCAGATGGAAGGCTTTTACGAACCGTGGATGTTGATGTGTGATCATTTGATTGCTGACTGGGTTGGGGCGATGGCGGTTGCTGATCCGTCGCCAGATCTGATTTGGGCTGAGTTTTGTATCCCTGACCATGTGTTACACGGCACCGGCATTAATAGCCCGTGGAGTAACTGGACCATTGTTGAGGCGGATATGGCTGTGGGCAAAATTATGCAGCGGCTAAAAGATGCTGGTGTGCAGGATGAATGGAATATCGCCGTGATGGGGGACCATGGATTTGGGCCAATTGAGACGGCCATTCATCTTGAAAATATCGTGCCCGATATTAGCTACTCGGGCGAAGGTGCTGTGGCGGTGGTGCATGCATCGGCCGCTGAGTTCGCTGAGATTGTGACCGCTGTGGCACCTTATGGTGTGGAAGCTGGCCCACAAACGATGTTCCCTGTTGAAATGCGTGATGAGCTGCATTTGTTGATTGCACCGGACAAGTATAGTTTTGAAGGGGTTTACGGCCGAGATCGAACTGAACCAACCGGCGCACCAGGTGCGATAGCGACGCACGGTTTTCGGCCGGGCAGCCCGCTAGATGACCGAATGTGTATTATGGCCGGGGCGAATGTGCCGCAGGGCAAAGCGGCCGAAGCAGATGCGACCCAAGCGGCTTCTACGATGGCGAAAATTATGGGATTAGACACAGGCAGCTTTCCAGCGGCTCCCGTCTTCTGATTTATAAGGAATAGAATTATGCAATATGATGTAAAAACTCCGGCCGAATATATGGCCGTACTGGAAGATGATTGGCGACGCGAAAAAGTTGTCGAGATTCGAGAGATCATTCAACAAATAGCTCCAGATATTGTTGAGGGGATCAATTATAAAATGTTGAGCTATGGAGATGGAACCGATAACGTCGTTTTTCATCTGAACGCTCAGAGAGGATATGTCAGTTTTTACGTGGGTGACACAAAAAAGATCGACCCCACCGGAGAGCTGCTAGAGGGGATTAACTGTGGCAAAGGATGTCTGCGTTTTAAGAAGACTCAAGCGATTAAAGATACTCGCCTAGATGAGTTTATCGCTAAAACGGTTGAGCTCTGGCGTGCGGGTGAAGATGTGGCTTGTTAATGGTGGCTATCGAATTTTACAAATAGGCTCCCCGATCAGATTTTATTTAGGCTAAAGACGGCCGTACCAACCACCATTGCAAAGCGACATAAAAAATAAAAATCGCGGTGCCGACTAGTGCAATAAGGCCTAAAACGCCAACGCCAAACCCGCCAAACAAAGCGGCCCACAGCAGCAAGAACCCGTTGAGCTCAAGCACAATTATGGCAAATAGCGCACCACCTTTTGAGTAGTCAGCATTCCAGAGGGTTAAAAGCCAAGCCCCAAAAGCGAGCCAAATCACTCCGACAACACGTATCCAAGTTGTAGAGATGGAGCCTAGCCCCAACATGCTAATTAATAGAGCGGGAGCTGCGAACATAAGTATGCCCGACAGTGTGGTAATAATGCCGTCAAAGCGAAAGAACGGCCGTTGTAGATGTTCTGGTAATAACATTTAAATCTCCTTTGGGTGTAAACGCATGTTTCGTAGAGTGTAAAAATTTCTGTTTGAGAGTTAATGCCCCACGTAACACGCTTTAAATATTTGAGTCAAGCGAGCCGACGATTGATCGGCCCGTTGTGACAGCAACTGTACCGTTTTGCCACCCGCCAAAACGATCAATATTTGTGCCAACTTGTGCCATTTTCAACAATTTAACCGTTTTCTATCGTAATAAAAAATGAGAACTCTCTGATGGTGGGGGTAAACTTCCGACCAAACTTACCGGCTTGCATTATAATCCGAGCGCAACATTTCTGACCCATCGCCCTCGCTTGCACTAACTCTTATGCACATACAACGCTTTCTTCGCCAGCTAGGGCTGGTTACCACAATTTTAGTCGCCCTGATCGCTTGTTCTACGGACTCAACTGTCACAACTTTGCCAGAAGCGGAACCTGCGCGGGAAATATCTGCCAACAATGCAGAGTCGGTTGAGCCTGTTGAAACGGAATTGCCACCACCCGCAATCACCGTCATCGACTCACCAACAGAGACGCCCACGATCTCACCCACCCCAACGATTACCCCGTTGCCTTCAGATACGCCGACTGTTACACCCACCCCAACGATTACGCTTGAACCACCTGATTTTGTCTGGCTTGATATTTTGAACAGCTATCGAGAGGATATCGGGCTGGACCCGGTTGGGTACAGTTTTGACCTTTCAGATGCAGCTCTGGCCCACAGTGAATATATGGGACGTAACGATGCACCCAATGCTCGGTCTCAAAATGTGGGTGCCCCTTATTTTACGGGGATTGGTTCTCAAGCGGCCGCCAATAGCATCATTTTCGCGATCGACTCGCCTGATGGCACTGATCTGTGGGCTTTAGACTACTGGCTTTCGGCTCCATTTCAGGCGCTGACCTTATTAGATCCTGACTTAAAAACAATCGGATACGGCCGTTTTCGTGATGACTTTGGCGGTGTACAAGTTGCCTTTGTCATGGACTCAATTTCAGGGATGGATGATGGCTCAACTCCGGCCGATCAATATCCTATAACTTATCCGGCCGACGGTGGGACCTCCTATTTTGCGGCACAAGGGTTTAACGAATTCCCTGAGCCAACCGCCAGCTGCCCCGGCTACGAAAAACCGACCGGCCCGCCGCTTATCATCCAGCTGGGTAACGGAGAGAAGATGCCACAGGTGACCAGCACCAGTGTCAAAATCAACGGTTTTGATGTTGAGCATTGTGCCTTTGACGAAACCAATTTCATCGGCCGAGATGGGGCTGAACAAGATGCCGGCCGGGTTACGCTTGGTGCTCGGGATGCGGTTGTACTCATCCCCAAACAGCCATTTTTTGTGGGCAACGTTGTAGAAGCCAGCGTGGTTGCCGACGGCGAAACCCACACATGGACCCACACCGTTATCGAACAGCCTTTTATTCCGATGGCCGCACTGCCGCGCTCTGCACCAGACTGGTCTGTGGGAGATAGTGTTGCCACGTTGGGCTATGTCGATATTTCCGGCTTTGACTACGGCGGGCAAACCCATGATCTGCTTAACCCCGAGGTGATGAAGCAGGCCGGTATGAAATGGGTCAAGTTCCAGCTCAAATGGCGCTCAGACAGCGTGCCGAGCGAAATCAATGAAAAATTGGCTTTGGCCAAATCACACGGCTTTAAAGTGTTGGTGTCAGTTACCGGTGATCCGTATCCAACCAGTATCGACTACGCCGCCTTCCAAAACTTTATGGCAGGCATGGGGCAACTGGACCCAGCACCTGATGCGATTGAAGTTTGGAACGAGATGAATATCGACTTTGAGTGGCCATCTGGCTCAATTGATCCGGCCCTGTATGTTGAGCAGATGCTTAAACCGGCCTACACGGCGATTAAAGCGGCAAACCCCGATATTATGGTGATTAGCGGTGCACCTGCCCCGACCGGATTTGATAACGGGACAAATGCGTGGGCCAACAGCCGGTACATGAATGGGATGGTGGAAGCTGGGGCGGTTGATTATCTTGACTGTATCGGTATCCATTTTAATGAAGGGGCGACGCCACCAACGGCCGAGAGCGGTCACCCGGCCGGAGAATATTTTGGATGGTATTTTGTACCCTCGATGCAAAACACCTTCTTCGCCTTTGGTGCCAGCAAACCGCTCTGTTTCACAGAACTCGGCTTTTTGTCGGGTGATGGATACGGTGGGTTGCCCAGTCGCTTCTCGTGGGCCAACCAGACCAGCGCAAGTGAACAGGCTCTTTGGCTGTACGAGGCTTTAGGCGTGGCTTATACCAGTGGTTATGTCGAACTCGCGATTATCTTTAATGTAGATATCTTCCATTTTGAAGAAGATCCACAGGGCGGGTTTGCAATTATTCGGCCGGGGGGCGGCTGTCCATTTTGCCAAAGTGTGGGGGGCGGTTAGCTTGGAAGCGAAGCGACATTCACTGTTTAAAATTAAATGGTAAATGTCGCATGGCTTCCAAATGGTAAATTGCAGGCAGTGAGCTTACTCTTCCATCAGCGTCACGTGAGACCTATGTACTTTTGCATCTAGCGGGTCTAACCCAAGCTGTAGCATAACTTGGTCTACTCGGCCGGTTAGCGATGGCTCCAGCGCTAAGCGAGCCACCATAGTAATCGGCTCCCCATCTTCTCCATCCAGAACCTCAAGATCATAGACCATCGGCCGCAAGTCAAACTGTTTGAGCTTTTTCTTGACGACTCGTTCGCGCAAAATCTCATCGGCCGCTAGCAGCTCAGCTACCTTTTGCTTCAGCTCATCCCGATCAATTTCTTCAGTGATGGTGATCTGAAAGGTTGAGTCTTTGGTTAAGACCTGCAATTTTTTGCCACCAGTAGGGACCTCGTTAATGTCGAGCAGCTTAATGCCGGGAGCCATTTTTTCAGTGATACGCTCCATAGCATGCGCAGGCTCCAATACTTCTTTGGTCCAAATATCAACAATTTCGAAATCACTGGTTGTGCCCAAAGGGGTCGCGGTCATAAACGACATACGCGGCCGTTGATTAAATCCTTGGCTGTATGCCATGGGAATCTTCGCGCGATTCAATGCACGTTCCCATGTGCGGGCCACATCTAAATGGCTAATAAACCGGGTGGGGCCAAATTTGCTAAACCTTATGCGCAAGCGCTGGACATATTCTGCGTTAGACATGAGGCTATTCTATCTCTGTTCGGTGATCTGAAACATGAATGTAAAAACCATCTAACCGATTGGCTTCGGAGTGTGATTTGAACATTGGTTCTTAAAGACCGAAAGGTAGCTCTCCAGAGGTGGGGTGATCATAACCATTCCATAACCAAAAAAAGATTGACCCACATCAGGTACTCTGGTACTCTTTTTTACGGAAGATATTGGAAAAAGGGGCCTACACCAAACGTTGAAAGTGATTGTGAAAGCAACACTTTTCAGGTCCGGGAATACGATTTATGTCCCGTGGGTTGAAGGAAATTGGGAAAAGGAAGCGGTCAATCGGCCGGAAGTTTATGACTGAAGTTTAACGATTAAACTTCAGCGGAAAAGAAGCGGACCAATTAGCTGCGGGTCGTTTCTTAGGGGTGATATGATCGTTCCATCGCCAGAACAAAGAACTGAGAAACTTCGGTTTTCAGCTTCTCAAGCGTGGAACATGATCAACGAAGTCTACATAGCCTGCCTAGTTATTTCCGTGATTTATATCGCTATGGGGCTTTTTGAAGGGGCACTGCTGATGATGGAAGGGGTTCTGATCGGTGCTTTAGGGATCATTTTATTAAAGGAGACAAGCCGTGCGGCCGCACTTCTCTTAATTTCTATCTGCGTGATCTCCTTTTCAAACAGCATGGTGTCTTGGTTGGGAGTCATAGATTTTGGTGAACGGAATATTTTATTGGCCTTTATCGGCATTTGGTGTGGTATACGGGGTCTAAAAGCCACGTTGGCCCTAAAAGGGATGCCAACCGTAGACGATGCGATTCGCCGGATATTGCCTGACCCATTTGGCAAGAAGTAAAAGACCTAAACGATTGTTGAGCCTGCACCGGGGGAGCCTGCAAGTCTATCTAATAATCAAAACGAAGTTGATTGATCTGGGCTATAATCGGCCCCATGCCCCTGCACCAACGGCAAAAGCTAACCCTCCTTTTTATTCTCCTGAGCGCCACCCTTGTGCGAACGCTGGGGTTTATTACCCAATCCCCACCAGGGCCTGAGCATGATGAAGTTGCTAATTGGCTGATTGACCGCGCAATTTTAGCAGGAGAACATGCCGTCTACTTTACCCAGGCATATGGCCACGAAGCCGGTTTTCATTATTGGCAAACGCTATTTGTGTGGCTGGTAGGGGATAATTTGCTGGCACTGCGGGCTCCGGCCGCCTTGATGGGAGTTTTGTCTGTGGCTGTGACGTATGCGCTGAATCGCAGATTGTTCGGCCGGAATGCTGCGTTGATCATTGCCGCGATCATCGCTGTGCTGTTTATGCCGGTTTTTTACAGCCGCTTGGCATTACGGGCGATCAGCCTGCCGGTCACGGCCGGCCTTTGCGCCTGTTTCTTTTGGGATTGGTTGAAAACCGGCCGACGGTTGTTCTTGATTCTAGCGGCCGTTTTTGCCGGTCTCTCTTCCTATACATACTTGGCCTCTCGTGCGCTCCCCATCTTTTTTATAGGATGGTTTTTCGCTTTAGCCCTGTTGTACCGTTTACGGGTCGGCCACACATGGAAAGATTGGGTCACTTTTGGGGCTACCTACTTTTTAGTTTCCCTACCCCTCATTCTGTTTTTAATCAATCCAGCCAATGTTGAAACGCGCGTTGGCGAAGTGGATGGACCGCTGCAAGCTTTGCTGGCCGGAGACGTTCGGCCGGTGTTACAAAACGGACTTGCGATTTTGGCTGGGTTTGGATTTTCAGGAGATCCACTCTGGCGGCAGGGGGTTGCGTTTCAGCCGATATTTGAGCCACTATTTGCCATCCTGTTCTACCTGGGCCTGATCACCGCACTGCTAAAAATTAGAGACATTCGCTACAGTTTTATACTGTTTTGGCTGGGAGCCAGTGTGATCCCCAGCGTGGTCACAATCGATGCACCCAGCACCATTCGCATGATTTTGATGTTACCGGTAACGGCGACCTTTCCGATAGTGGGACTAGAACAGATTTTCAACCTTTTTGGAATTTCACTGATTAGTACGGAAGTCCCGAAAAACAGCAAAGTTTTCCACAGTTTTCCACAGTTATCCACAAGAAAAGGTGAGTTATCCACAACTAAATTGAATTTTGCCTGGGTTGCGCTCTTGACAGCCGCTTGTCTCGTGTTCTATGCCTCGCGTACTATGCGGGACATTTATCAGACTTGGCCAAACAGCACAGAAGTGCAATTTGTTTGGCAACAGGCCTTAACCGAAATCGGCCGAGACATTGACCAAGATGTGGAAATTACAGAGGTGAGTATTGCGGGTTGGACCCCTGACACGATGGATGACCCGACCATGGAGTTGGTGATTCAGCGTTCTGACGTTGAGCGGCGCCACTTTGGGCGAATCGGTTCTATCGAAACTGTGGTTATTCCGGCCGACAATCACACGATTTACCGGCCGACCGATTTGCCCTTTGACCCCGCTTTAGAAGAGTGGCTGTTACAAAGCTACCAATCAACAACACAAGGGTCGTTTACCCGTTACACCCCGTTAGGACCGGCCGACTTTGATCTCTTGGGCTCCGATGTAACCATGACCCATCTACAATCTGGGAATGAACTAACATTTGTTGGGTATCAACCGATCAAAACAGAAAGCGTTGAGATAGAGTTGATAACCGTTTGGCAGGTTGGCGCGATCCCCGCTCCGGCCGAGGCCAATACGAAGCTGTTTCTGCATTTGGTGGATGCTGATGGGAACCTGCTGGCTCAGCATGATGGGTTAGATGCGTCACATCGTTTTTGGCAAGATGGGGATTGGCTGGTGCAGCTACATACACTGCCTCAGCAACCGGGCGCGGCTGAAATGCGCTTGGGTGCCTACGTTGGTGCTGAACCTTGGCCACGCTTTGTGCAACCATCCGGGCAAGATGTGATTGTTATCCCCTTGCCCTAAAACAAAAAAGGCCCAGCCGTAAACGGCCGAGCCTTTGCAGTTTAATTTATTTAGACCAGTCAGGTTTCTTAAACCTGACTGGTCTTTTTTATTTTACTTAATCTTCAAAACTTTAAAGACCGTCTCACCACGGGGAGTGATCACTTTTGCCTTTTGCCCTTTCTTTTTACCGATTAAAGCTTTTCCAATCGGTGATTCGTTCGAGATTAGCCCATTGTCCGGGTCAGCCTCATGTGGGCCAACGATGCGGTATTCTTCTTCCTCATCTTCAAAGCCTGCTTCTGCGATAACAACGGTGCTACCGACAACCACAATCCCTTTAGATACGGCGTTTTCTTCAATAATAACCGCCCGTCGAATCGAATCTTCAAGCGTTTTAATCCGCCCTTCGTTTAACCCTGATTTTTCTTTAGCATCATGGTAATTGGCGTTTTCTTTTAGGTCACCGTCGGCGATGGCTTTGGCCAGCTTGTCAGCGATCTCCGGCCGCATCGTATTGATGCAGTGGTCTAATTCATCTTTTAATTTTTGTAACCCTTCGGCGGTTACATAAACAGGTCCTGTGTTCATAATTCTGTTCTCTACTGTCTAACTGCTGTGTCAAGCGAGGGTATCTCGCATTTCATACTGTGTTGTGTTGGATATAGGCTTTTGCACCCTGTAAGGCACAAAACGAGCTGAATAAAAAGACCCCGCAATCCGCGGGGCCGTAAAATATTATAGCCAACAGCCTCTCTGCTGTCTATCGGATTAATGGAAATGGGATGCGGTCAAAAGTTATAAGCAAAGTTAGGTTAGGCGAATCTATCATTGTTTATTGCCGATTGTGCGTTGCCCATTGCCCATTAAAAGCCGCTCCGCTACCTGAGGAAATGCGGTAAGTTGTGGCTTGGCGAGTCGAATGATTTGTTTGCTGAGTGAGGATGTGCCGGAAATGGGCAATACACAACGGAGAATGGGCAATGAGCAACAAATGATCCCCACAACTTTTGACCGCACCCAACAGAAATGGGTCTCCAGAAGCGCAAACTTTACCAGCAAAAGAGTTCATGCTATCCTCGAGTGATATGAAACCGCTTCAGAATCGCCAGCCGGGGCAACAGCTCGCCTTTTTGCCACACCCAGATGTGGAGCCTTTGGCTGAGACGATGTTGGCTTTTGCCAATAACTCGGGTGGCTTAATTGTGCTGGGGCTGGATTTTTATGGCAATCTGACCGGTGAAATTTTCCCTGAAGATGCAGAGGTGGCGTTACACGAGGCGATGGCGCTGACCCGGCCGCCGGTTGAAAGCACATGGCAAGAGATTCCCACTCCGGCCGGCCGTTTAATCGGCTTTCGTGTGGAGCGCAGTCGCGATCTGCATACGATGGAAGACGGCCGGATTTTGACCCGAACCGGTACAGAAAATCGGCCGTTGACGGCGGATGAAATCATCCAGATTTCTGGCGATCGGACCTACGGCGATTTTGAAGAGGGGGTTGTGGCTGGTGCAACGGTTCAGGCTGATTTCGACAACGATTTGATCATGGAATACATGACCAAACGGGAAGAACGGGGTGCATCGTGGGTTGGTTCCCGAATGGAACTGCTATTTGAAATCGGTGCGATTACTAACGAAGGGTTACCAACTGTGGCCGGTATGTTGCTATTTGGCAAAAATCCACAAGCTTACTTTCCGCAGTGCGGGGCGGTTTTTGTCCGATTTGATCATGAGCAACCCCGATCTGAAGAAGGGGGGGCGGGCTACGGCCGACGAGATGAAATTCGAGGTCCGTTGCCCCGTGTGGTTGAGCAATTGTGGAACACCGTTTGGAACGAGATGCGAACGGGGGCTGTGGTGCGTGGGTTAGAGCGCACCGAAGTGACCGAATATCCGGCGTTCGCGGTGCGCGAAGCGATTATCAACGCTGTGTGTCACAGAGACTACCGAGTTCGCGGCCGACGGATTGAAGTCCGCATGTATGCAGACCGACTTGAGATCATTAGCCCTGGTGGGCTGCCCGGCTATATGACTCTCGAAAATTTAGTAGAAGAACATTTTTCACGTAATCCACGAATTGTGAACGGGCTGTTTTACTGGGGATACATTGAAGAGTTAGGCTTAGGCATCGACCGGATGATTGAAGAGATGGTTGAGTTAGGCCATAACCCTCCAGCATTTCGCGATACCGGCCATGTGTTTACTGTAAAGTTAGAAGCCAAAAGTGGCGGGCCGCAAAAAGCCATCCAACCCCGCTGGACCAAAAGCATGAACGAACGGCAGGCCCGTGCGTTGAGCTATGTGCGCGAGAACGGAAGTATTACCAATCGTGAATACGCCCGCTTGTGTGATGGGGTTAGCCCTGAAACCTTGCGCCGCGATTTGGTTGAGCTGGTGAATCGAGGCGCATTGCTCAAAATCGGGAGCAAAAAAGGGACACACTATATATTAAAGTAGGGACCCGGCCCCTTTCGCGCCATACGAATAAAATAAAATTAAGCAGAGTCATTGAGAAATCATTTATGCAAAATTGAATCAACTGATGTAGGGGCATCCCTTGTGGGTGCTCTGAGGTACAGCGTGATGCTAAGTTGGGTGCCCACAAGGGACACCCCTACAGTTAAATCTTTTGGATAAGATTATTCCTGCCATAGTATGAAATTTTCGTTGGCACAACTCTTAAGTTGATACGGACGGGACGCTGTCCCTTTCATTCTGTACCTTTATTTTGCGAGTAAGACGGCATATTGAAATAAACGTTTTTCGCCCCCAAATGAGTGATCCTTTATACTTGGAACCATATTCTAAGCTGTGTCGTACTAGCAGGTAGAACTTTCGCTATACTGGAGCATTGCGTTAGTTTGATTTGATGACATCATTTTGGTTTAGAAGCAGGATAAATTTAATCCCCCAGACAAGAAATAACATATGAGCGACAACCCAGAGGAACAACTTTCACCGGAACAATCGGATAACGAGCAGCCTGAAAGCACAACGCCACCCACAGAAGATAAAAATAATAACGAAGAAAATGCCGAGTCGGTTTCGATTATCGATGTGATCGATGCAGAAAAAGCGGCTCAGCAGATTCAGAATGTTGAGGAAGACCCGCTCGATTTTTTGACTACAGATGTTCCACTCATGGAGGAGCCTAAAACGCCAAATCCGATCATCAATATTACAGATTCGCCAGATGATGAATACACGGCTACCGGATCGTTGGGGATCGATATTCCTGATGAGGTGAAGCGCTCGAACGTTCCCCCTCCCATCTATTCAAATGAGCTACGGCCGAAAAACCGGCCGACGTTTGAAGACCCTGATGCAACCAAAGTATCAGCAGATTCGGCCTTCCCGGGATCAACACGGCTAGATAAAGATTTGCCCGACATGCGGCCGAAAAGAGAGGAGCCAGAAGCGGTAGACCCAAAAGAACCGGACCCATACAACGACTTTACCCGAGCCTATGTGCCGCCTAAAGTTGCTGATCGATACCGGCCGCAGGGGCCAAGCCAGCCACCCACCAGCGAACCGGTTCGGGATAACGATCCGATTGACCCTGGTGAATTGACCCAGCCGATGCCTAAGCCTGTACGGGAACGACCTGAAACAGGGCCACAGCGGGTCCAATCCCAACAGCCCAAACGGGAAAGAAAAGATTACTATCAAAAACCGCCGGAGCAATTGCCACCTCGGCGCCAACGGCCGAAGCGTGAGCAAACAAACAAACAGCCAAGCCAGCCGGTGCGCCAGCAAGTGACTGAGCAAACAACCACTCGGCCGACCCGTCCGCCCAAACGGGGTAACGTGCCCCCAGCGCAAGATAACTTTCGGGAATTTATCCCAGAGCCGGTAGACACCCGCCGTTCGCGCGGTGGTTGTATGCGCCGTTTGGTCATTTGGAGCATTTTGTTGGTGGTTCTAGGCTTTTCGTTGAGCATCATCGGGCTAAGTGCCGGATACATTTATGTTGCCCAAGACTTGCCATCCCCAAATGAATTAAAAGATCGTGCCAGCACGTTTGAGACCGCATTTATTTTAGACCGCAACGGGAACGAGATGTACCAAATCACCGACCCTAATGCGGGGAACCGGACCTTTGTTCAGCTAGAAGAAATCGCTGACGTGCTTGAACAGGCGACGATTGCGACTGAAGATGCCCGTTTTTATACCAATCCTGGCTTTGACCCGATTGGAATTATGCGCGCCATTGTTCAAGCGTATCAAGAGGGTGAAATTGTTTCAGGTGCCAGTACGATCACCCAGCAGCTGGCCCGAGCCCTGCTTTTAGACGCTGAGGAACGGAGCCAGCGAACCTTTACTCGCAAGGTGCGTGAAATTATTTTAGCGGCCGAAATTAATCGCCGTTGGCCCAAAGAAGATGTTTTAGAGCTTTATCTAAACGAGATCAATTATGGGAATCGGGCGTACGGAATCGAAGCGGCCGCTGCTACATATTTTGATAAAACTGCGGCCGAATTGACCCTAGCCGAAGCGGGAATTTTGGCCGGGCTACCGCAGGCCCCTGCGTTGTGGGACCCGTATACGGCTCCTGACAAAGCGATCGGCCGGATGTGGGAAGTGCTGAGCCTGATGGTGAGCGAAGATTATGTGACCCAAGAAGAGGCTCAAGCTGCCATCGATTCGATGGCGGTGCGTGTCTATGAAATGTCACCACCGGCCGTCACAATCGAACATCCACACGCGGTTTTTTACGTGCTGCAACAGCTTGAAGAAGCCAACGATGCTCAAACGATTTATCGGGGCGGCTTGCGCGTGTATACCACCATTGACCCCGCCATTCAGCAGATTGCCGAAGATGTGATCGCTGAAAATCGAGCCAATATCAACGCTCAAGGGGCTGACAATGCTTCGTTGATCGCTATTCACCCAGAAACGGGTGAAGTGTTGGCGATGGTCGGCAGCGCAGACTTTAATGATGAAACGATTAGCGGCCAGGTAAACATGGCTGTCAGCCCGCGCCAGCCGGGATCAACCATTAAACCGTTTGTTTATTTGGCCGCCATGCAAGACGGATGGAATCCGGCGACGCTGATTTGGGACGTGCCAACCCAATTCCCAGATACGCCAAACCCACCGTACGCTCCGAAAAACTTTGACGACCGGTTCCATGGGCCGCTGCTTTTGCGGCAGGCTTTGGGGAACTCGTATAACGTGACGGCGGTTAAAGCGCTTGAATATGTGGGTGTGTGCGAATTTATCGATTTTGCGCGCAACCGGTTCCAGTTGCTGAGTCTTGATTACAGCGGATGCCTTGAGTCTGGTCGGCCGACCAATCACGGATTGGCGTTGGCTTTGGGCGGTGGTGAAACCACTCCTTTAGAGATGGTGACCGCTTACTCAACATTGGCTAATCAAGGGTTCCAGATTCAGCCGTACACGATTCAGCGGATCGAAAACCGAGCGGGTGAAGTTTTGTTTGAACGGGAGGCATCACCGAAAGTAGGTGTGATCTCGCCGCAAAATGTACACCTGATCACCAATATTTTGACCGATAATAATGCGCGCCAGCCATCATTTGGGTTAAACAACAATTTGGTTGTGCCTGGGTATGAGGTGGCGGCGAAAACCGGAACGTCTGGCACAGATCGTTTTGATGTGCGTGACGGCTGGACCATCGGCTATACCTCGAATTTAGCGGCCGGTGTGTGGGTGGGGAACACCGACAGTCGGCCGGTGGCGGAAGGCGGCTCGGGCTATTCGATGGCATCCCCTATTTGGAACGCTTTTATGACCCGTGTGTTGGCCCCGCAACGGCCGCAGGCGTTTGTACGGCCGGAAGGAATTGTCGAGCTTGAAATTTGTGCTCGCTCGGGAACCGTACCCGGGCCAGACTGCCCAGAGCGTCGGCGGGATCTGTTTAACAATGTCAATCCACCTGCTCCAGCGGTAGACGACTTTTTGTTGAAGATCCCTATCGACCTGTGGACCGGTTTACGAGCTAGCGCAGACTGTGGCGAAAGCGTGTATCAGGCCAGCTTTATCAACGTGCAGGTTAACAGCCAACCAGAAGTTCGCCCACGCGAAGAGCAGGCGGTTTTGACTTGGTTGCAAGATACCGCAGACGGCCGGAACTGGGCGATTGGGCAAAACCTTGTCTTACCATCTGGCAGTAACTTGGCCCTACCCCCTTCGCTCACGTGTGATTCAACAACACCGCGCCCCGCGTATCAAATCACCTCACCATTATCTGGGCAAGAGCTACAGGGTGTGGTTGATATTTTGGGTGTAGCCAATGCACCCGGCATCGAAGGGTATCGGATCGATTATGGGTTGACCCATAATCCAGAATCGTGGGCCACGTTAACCGAAGTTCGGAACACGCAAACGCCCGGGTTAGGCGCTGCTAATGTGCTGATGCGACTAGACACCTCGACGATCCCGCCGGGGCCGTTTACTTTGCGGCTGACGATTATCGGCCCTGATAATCCATATACGCCTGAAATCGATAACGTGATTTTGGAAACAACGGTGCCGTTGAGCATCGCCCAACCGACCCCAACGCCAACGCCGACAGCAACCAATACCCCCACGCCGACGGCGACCCCGACTGAAACCCCAACGGTGACACCGACGACCACGCTGCCTCCGTTGCCACCGACCCGTACGCCGGTTCCTGAGGCACCTGCCCCAGAAGACCCAACGCCAACGTTAGCACCGGTTGAAGAACCAACAGCAACGGAAGAACCGCCCCCCGAGCGGCCGACTGAATCTGCTCCGGCCGAAGAAACCCCAGAAGGGTAGCGGCCCACTTCCATGCGTCTGGTTATGTTGGGGCCGTTTGGCTTCCATCCCAATAAAACAATGCGCTCACGAGCATTAAGTTTTGCTCGTGAGCTGGTCACTGCCGGCCATGCGGTGCAAATCGTTATGCCCCCGTGGCAGTCGCCAGAGGAAGCGGGGAAGCGTTGGGTTGAAGATGGGGTTGAGATCGTTTATGTTGATCTTTCTGGTGGGATTGTGCCGATCGTGCGCCGTATGATTGCGCAGGCCCGAACGTTTGAGCCGGATGTGATTTGGGGGTTTAAGCCCAAAGCATACAGCGGTTTGTCTATGTGGTGGCTGGTTCAAACGGCTGACCGCTTCGGTCAGCATAAGGGGAGCAAGCAGCCGCTTTTGATAACAGACACAGATGATTGGGAAGGCTGGGGAGGCTGGAACGACATCGCCGATTATTCGACAATCCAAAAATATTTTTTTGCATGGCAAGAACGCTGGGGAATGAGCCACTGCGATTTGCTGACGGTTGCTAGCCGTGAGTTAGAAAATCGGGCGAAGGGGATGGGAATCCGCACTGATAAGACCCTGTATTTGCCCAACGGCCCTGGCATCAACACGGCTCCGGTAGATGCCACACAGCTTGCCGCCAAACGGGAAGAGTTGGGGATTGCCAACCGGCCGACGCTTTTGCTCTACAGTCGTCTTTTTGAATTTGATACGGGACGCTTGGTTGACATCCTTAAAAAACTGAAGGGGCAAGTGGCGGATTTAGCGATTTTAACCGTGGGAGCCGGTTTGTTTGCTGAACATGCGGCTGAGTTTCGGCAGCAGCTTGAGTCAGCCGGATTGTTAGAGTGCATGATAGACGTGGGCTGGCTGGACGAAGCTGATTTACCGCTGACGCTTTCGGCCGCTGACGTTGGGCTATACCTGATGGATGACACCTTGCTCAACCGAACCAAATGCCCGGTTAAGCTGGCAGACATGGTGGCGCTCGGGATTCCGGTTGTGGCGGAGGCGGTAGGTGAGGTCAACAACTATCTGGCTGATGGAGAGAATGGGCTGTTGTTTGAATCGGGCGATGTGACCGGTGTGGCTGATGGGCTGGCTCGGCTTTTGACCGATAGGGCGTTAGCTCAGAAGCTGGGCGCTGGCGGTCGGGAACGGCACGGACAGCTGTTTAGCTGGTCCGCTACCACTGCGACTTTGTTAGCAGCTTTAGACCGACACAACAATGGCTGAAATTGTTATCCACTGTGATTGGAGCCTGAGCCCCAAAAAGCGGTTTATGGCCCACGCCACTCGTCGGCCGGATGGCTGGACCGTTTATGCAACTGAACAAGTGCCTGTGGAGCCTATCGACCTTATCAAGCGATTTTTAGATCAGCAAATTTTTTTGGGATTAGATCTGCCGCTGGGGGTGCCGCTGGCTTGGGCCAAACAGGTCGGCATCACCTCGTTTAGACAGCTTTTGGAGCTGTTAGCCAAACAACAGCCGCCGTGGGACAGTTTTTTTGATGTGGCTGAATCCCCGGCCGAGATTTCACTCTACCGGCCGTTTTACCCCAAACGGCCGGGTGGCACCAAACTGCAACATTTGGTTGATGGGTTGAATCTGGCTGACCCATCTGCCTTGCGCCGACAGTGCGACCGGCCGACCGACAAACGTGGTGCCGCTGCGCCGCTGTTTTGGACGATGGGGGCGCAACAGGTGGGGAAAGCGGCTCTATCTGCTTGGCAAGAGTTACTCATCCCACTAGTGATGGGTGACTTTGATTGCGCTTTGTGGCCGTTTGATGGTGATTTGGCGCAGTTGGAAAAACATCAGCTCGTCGTGGCAGAGGTGTATCCGGCCGAAATTTATAGTCACATCGGGATAGCGTTTCCGGTGATCGACGGCAAACGAACGGGGAAACGGTCCCAACTTGCACGACGGCTCAACGCATCCAACCTGATGGCTGTTGGGCAACGGCTAAATGTGGTGTTTGACACAGCTTGCCAAGCAGAAATTAAAAACGGTTTTGGAGACGGCCCAGAGGGTGAAGATCGGTTTGACTCGCTGGTTGGACTGCTGGGGATGCTGCTGGTTCTTGAGGGTGAAGTTGGGGAGAGTGTTCCGGCCGATCCTATGATTCGCCACATTGAAGGTTGGTTGTTGGGTCTGGCGACCTAAGCCACAATGGGGATGTATTGAGGTGCAAATATCGAAAATCTTTTACCTAAAATGTCTTGGTTTCAAAGACATTTCTGAACCCTGTTTGAGACTATACGGATAAAATCCTATAATCCACATGCGCAACAAATGCGCCTTGTTTTTATGTAGGGGCAATGGGGTTGGAAATGTCTACTCTCTTCGGAGCCAATTTGATCCTGACCCAGCTGCCCCGCACGCCGCTACCTTTTTATCATCACACCTTTATGAGTACGATTTCTTCAAGTTCATCAAAACAAACGGCCGGCCGTTTTGGCATGTTTTCTGGGGTCTTTGTCCCCAACGTTCTAACCATTCTTGGTATCATTCTGTTTCTTAGAATCGGTTGGGTTGTGGGGCAAGTTGGGCTATGGGGGGCATTGGCCATCGTCATCTTGGCCAACATTATCTCATTTTTGACCGGTCTATCCCTTTCATCGATTTCGACCAGCATGAATGTACGGGCCGGGGGAAACTATTACCTCATCTCCCGCACCTTGGGGTTAGAAATCGGTGGGGCTATCGGTATCCCGCTCTTTTTGTCGCAGGCGATCTCCATCGCCTTTTACATCATCGGTTTTACCGAGGCGCTTTACACTATCGAAGCGGTGCAAGCGATAGATCCCCGCATCATTTCAACCGGTGTAGCGCTGCTGTTTGGGGTGATTTCTTATATCGGGGCTGACTTTGCGCTCAAAATTCAATATTTCATTCTGGCGATTCTAATCGCCTCAATCGTCTCGTTTTTTGCGGGGGGATGGGATTCGTTCCAAGCCCCTTTGACCGGCTTTCAACTGACTGACGGGACCACCTTCTGGGTTGTCTTTGCGGTCTTTTTCCCGGCCGTCACCGGCATCGAAGTTGGGGTCAGTATGTCGGGCGATCTACGGAACCCCAGCCGTGACATTCCACGTGGAACGCTGCTTTCAATCGGGGTCACGGCCGTTGTCTACATTTTGGTGGTGATCTGGTTTGCGACACATCTTTCGGCCGAGACGCTGCTCACCGAAAATATGGCGATGCAGTCGATTGCCGTTTGGCCATTTCTCATCCTGCTTGGGGTGTGGGCCTCAACCTTGTCATCGGCTCTAGGCAGTATTCTTGCAGCCCCACGCACGTTACAGGCGATTGCGCTTGATAATGTGGTCCCCAGATTTTTTGCCCAACAAATGGGCAGCCCTACAGAACCACGGGTTGCGGTTATTTTGTCAACCATTATCGCAGTTGTTGTGATTTGGATCGGTGACTTAAACGTCGTGGCTCCCATCATCGCCATGTTTTTCTTGAACACATACGGGATGGTGAATCTGGTTGCAGGGTTAGAAAAATTAGTGGGCAATCCTAGCTTTCGCCCTCGCTTTAAAATTCATTGGTCCCTCTCGTTGCTCGGGGCGTTGGGCTGTTATGGTGCGATGTTTTTGATCAATGTCACTGCGACGATTGTGGCGTTGATTATCACCTATGGCATCTACTTTTTGCTCCAGCGGCGCCATCTAACCCGTACCTGGGGGGACATGCGCAGTGGCTTACTCTTTTCACTCGCACGGGGAATCTTGCTCCGGCTTGAGCAGATGGATTTGTCGACACGCAACTGGCGGCCGAACCTCATCGTTTTCACCGGCCAACCTCACAATCGAGAGCAACTGGTTGAGCTCGCCAAGTGGCTCACCCTCGGCCGTGGTATCGTCACCTTCTTCCAGCTCATCATTGGCGATCCTGAACAGCTGACTGATGGTGGCTTTCGGGAAATCGCCAAGAAAAACATCAAGAAATATATTGCGGATCACAATCTAGAGGCATTTGCCCAAGCTGAAATTGTGCCTAGCTTTAAAGAAGGGGCCCTCGCAGTTTCACAGTCACACGGTATTGGGGACTTGGAACCAAACTGTATTGTGATGGGATGGAGCCGCACACTGCCGGGATTGACGATGCAGATCGAGATCATGCGTCGTTTACATGGGTTAGGAAAATCGACGCTGATCATGCGTACCCATCCTGATCATGGTTTTGGCGATAGGCGAAAAATCGATATTTGGTCGCGTGGTGGTGCGGAGGGGAATGCTGATCTGATGTTGCTGTTGGCATATATTTTGCTCCAACATCCAGATTGGCAGGACGCAGAAATTCGAGTGATTCGGGTTGTTACCAATGAAGCGGGTATTGAAAAAAGTAAAGCCCACATGATGGAGGAGATTAATCAGGCACGGGTGAGTGCAACACCGGTTATTCTGACGCCAGACTTTCCAGGTGAATCGATCAAATCGATTGTGAAACGGTATTCGGTAGATACAGATTTAACCTTCTGGGGAATGCAGGCTCCTAATATCGAGGATACGGGAAGTTATGCGGCCGAGTTAAACAATATGGTTGAAGATTTACGGGCGGTATTGCTGGTCCACAACGGCCGGCCGTCTGAACGAGTTCTGTCAGAAGACGAATAAAAATGGGTATCAAAAACTATTTGATCGAGGGGGTTTCTTGTGCCGGAAAAACCTCGGTTTGTAGTGAGCTGGAGCGCCGAGGTTACCAAGCGATTCACGGTGACCGAACCTTGGCCTATTTTGGCGACATAGAAACGGGTGAACGTTTGCTAGACAGCTCTGGCAAGAATCGGGGTTGGATATGGGATGTTGAGAAGGTGAGAGATTTGGCGGCTGACCGGAGCCATCCAGCTACATTTTTTTGCGGCGGTTCACGGAACTCCGGCCGTTTTATCAACCTGTTCGACCAAGTCTTTGTGCTGGAGATCGATCTTGAAACGCTGAATCAGCGCCTTGCTGCGAGGCCAGATGACGAGTGGGGTGGAACCGCCAGTGAGGGAAAATCTTTTGCACGACACCAACATGCAACAAACGCATACATTCCAAAGAACGGGATCTCAATCGATGCAACCGTGCCCCTTTTGACGGTTGTAGAAACTATTATTGAAAATATCGCCAAAGAATAGGAGCTATCTATTCACGCCTAATCATACAAATTTACGTTTTCTAGCTCTTTCGAGCGTTTAGCTACAAACGCATTTAGCTCCTCTTTAACCGCCACATCGAGAGCCGGTTTTTCATACGCCTTGAGCCACTTTTTCCACGTTTTGTTGGCCCGCACCGTTGTATCCTCACTGCCTGCTATTTCCCAATTATCAAACCGATTCCGATCTGCCAGCTCTGACTGGTAGAACGCATTGCGATACCGTTCTTGGGTGTGTGATGTGCCAAAATGATGACCGCCTGGGCCAACTTCAGCAATCATATCTAGAGCAAGCGTTTGGTCGTTGACCTCAAATCCCTCTAAAAATTTAGCAAACATCGCCAGGTTTTCAGCATCTATGACAAACTTTTCAAAGCTGGTGGTCAGCCCTGACTCCATCCAACCAACGGAGTGCATCATGAGATGGGTGTGGGCCAGCACGCAGGGCCACATGTTCCAGTTTGATTCGTAGGCGGACTGGGCATCAACCACAGGGGCGTTGGTCAGCCCGCCAGAGCCACGGTAGGGCAAGCCGTAGTGCTGGGCCATCTGCCCCCCGACGAGCAGGGCCCACGCCCCTTCCGGTGTGCCAAAGCTAGGGCTACCGCTTTTCAGGTCGGTGTTGGTGGTAAAACCGCCGTAGATGACCGGCGCACCCGGCCGGACCAGTTGCGTGAGCACAACTCCGGCCAGCGCTTCGGCGTTTTGTTGCGCAAAAGCGGCCGCCATCGTGACCGGGCTGTTGGCCCCTGCCAAAATAAAGGGGGTGATGAAGGT
>JAHDEN010000170.1 GCA_020628815.1 Chloroflexota bacterium
CCTGGAACCTGCGGATTAAGAGTCCGTTGCTCTGCCAATTGAGCTACGAAGGCAAATTTAGCGCCCGCTCAGCACCTTCCGGCCTATGAGCGGGCCGAATTATAACGAATGTTAAGAGGGGTGCAAAAAATCATTCACTTAAAGACAAAAATTCTAAAACTACCCATCCGGTCTGACCGCCCGTGTTGACCTGTTGCCACCAAACACCATCCACTTGGGTCAACCCGTCCAACATTAAAACGGGTGATTTGCTGGGCAGTTGGTCCAATATATCTCCGTCTAAGGATGGTGAGCTACGCAACCGTAAATTGTTAATGGTGACCTGGGCCAACACAACGGTAGCGGTTGGTTCTGGGGTAAATGTTTGGCTCGGCTGCGGCGTTTGGGTCACGGTTGGCGTAAGGGACGGTACAGGTGTTTCTGTCGCCAGAGGGGTAGCAGTTTGCGTCGCAGACGGCCGGGGCGTGGGTGACGCCGTATTTGTGGGTGACGGGGTCTGGGTTGGAGTCGCTGATGGGCCAAGGGTTGGGGTCAATGTTGGTGTCGGGGGTATTTCGGCGTCGATAATCTCAAAATCTATAATCTGAAGTTTAAGACCGACATCAAAAAATTCATGCCCCTGCTGAGCCAAAATCAGCTTAAGCTGTTCTTGAATAGCCAACACTTCAGCGTGTGAAACAAATTCAAATGAATTGACAGCGGCCGTAATTTGAAGGGTATCTCCCCCTTCATTTTGGATCGTTTCCGTCTGAATGATCCGTTCAAGTTGGGCCGTGCTGTCGGTCACATTGTCAACGCTAAATTCAACAGCCGCAACGATGTCAGCCTCTAACGCTGATTGCGCCGTCAAAAAATAGGTGACAATGCCCAAAATGGCGACATTGAGTAGTAAAAGCAATGCTGCAATCCGCACCGCCCGCTGTCGGAATGTTTGTCGAGCCTTTGCAGAACGCTCATGGGGCCTAAACCCAAGCAAGAAGAAAATGATCGCGCTAGCAACGGATATGGTGATCAAGTTGGTCCCAAACAACAGCAAAGCGCCACTGGCCAACAGCAAATTGCCCGTTGTTATACAAATGCCCACAACGGCTAACGGAGGGACCAGAGCGGCCGCAATCGCCACACCGGGCAAAGCACCGGCCGCTTGCGAATAACAGAGGGCATACGCACCGGCTAAGCCAGAGAACAAAGCGACCAGCAGATCAAGCAGGCTGGGCGCCGTTCGACCCAACACCTCGGTCGGCAATTGTTCGGTTCCCAACTGGGCGATGCCTAACAGCATGCCGACCCCAATCGCTAAAATCGCACCCCGCACCACGGCGGTAAGCGCATTGCGCAAAAAGCCGATTTCACCCAACACCATCGACATACCAACCCCCACAATGGGAGACATGAGCGGGGCAACCAACATCGCTCCGATTACAACGGCCGGACTGTTAAGCAAAAGGCCAGCGGCGGCAATGGCGGCCGACAGGGTTATCAAAACGTAAAAGCTGACATCTGGTATAGAGTTTTGTTTAATCCGTTGATACGTATCATTGCGCGAATGGCGATTGATATGAGGGACAATGCGCCGTACCTGATAATTGATCCGATCAACAAACGAAAGTGCGCCACGGGGAGAGCGTCTTAAAACCACCACAGGGGTGTTGCAATCACGCACAACCCCAGCAACCAGGTCCCCATACAGAACGCGGCTCAGCGCATCCTCGGTTGCACCCACAATCACGACGTCACTGTTTTCTTTGGCATGCTCCACAATTCCGTTAATTGGACTGGCTGAGCGTTTAACATACGGAGTTGCTAGATCATCCATCTCCGACAGATTGAGCACGTCTGCAAGCGCCTGCCGGCCGCGTTCCAAACCATTTTCACCGACAATATCACGCACCACGTACAGGGTTGAAATATCGCAGCTCTTCGCAATCGGCCGTAGCAGCCTTAAAGCAGAAATCGAGTTTGGCCCTCCAACAGATGGGACTAAGATATTATTGATTTCAACTTGGGCCATTCCTTGGTCCAGCTGCTCAGTTGGCCCTCGTACAATTCCCACATCACATTTTATTTGCGACACAAGCTCTGTTGCATTGCGTGTGTTCCGAATTAGCACCAAGTCGATTCCCGCTTTTTCAACCAGCTCTTCAATCTCCGCCCCACCCTTGCCGATGTCATATGGGATATGGATCATCTTTTCGGCCAATCGGCCGGTTTGGCGAAACTCCGTTTGGGCATCTTCAAGCGTTGTTCGGGTAAAGTAGCTCGATTCACCCGCTTCCTCTAATCCCCCCAGCCATACTTTGCCCCCCCAGCCGCTAGCAATTTTACGGCCGAGTTCCCCCATCACCCCTGGTTTTTCACCCGGGAACAATAAAATCAAACATCTCCAGTCATCAGACGGCTCCAAATCATTAATCAGTTCGATACTGGACTCAGTTTCTCCATTGGTGCTCATTGGGTCAAATAGTATCAGATACTCGAGTGAGGGTCGATTGGTCTTAGATTATGGGAGTTGATAGTTGAGTTAATTTTTGTGCCGGATTAAAACGTGTTGCGTGTTGCGTGTTGCGTGTTGCGTGGTGCGTGGTGCGTGAAAGTCGGTAGTCGGCAAATTTTACGCACCACGTCACACGATCCAGAGTTGTTACCGACCTGCCACCTAAGAATGTTTGAGCCGCCAATCCCCCTATGCTAAACTGCGACGCTGTGAAGAGAATAAAGGCACACAAAAAACTCCTGCTCACCGTTTTTATTATGGGATTGGTTCTATGGATCAACGGAATCGCTGCCCCAAAAGCGCAAGCCCAAGATCCTGCATCTGAAATTTTCCAATTGGTCAATAATTTTCGCGTATCTTTAGGCCTGACCCCGTTCAAATGGAACAATCAACTAGCGGCCGCATCCCAGACCCAAGCAAACTGGCTTTTGGCTAACCCAAGGAGCTTTGTACACACTTGGCCCGATGGCACCACCAAAGAAATGAGAGCGGTGCAAGCAGGGTACAACGGCCGGGTCGTTGAAAACATTGTGGGTGGATGGGAAATGACACCCCAAAGAGCTTTAACATGGTGGCAAAATAGCCCTCCCCACTACAACACCATCACCAGCAGTTTTTATAACGAGGCCGGAACCGCATTCGCAGGCAGCGGCAACAACCGACGCTATGTGATTGTGGTCGGAAATCGTGGCGCAACGGCGGCCCAAGCCCCACGTGCGCCTGAGCCAGAGCCGATTTTTGTTGAACCGATCATCCTGTCCACGGCCGATGAGACCGGCCAGATCACCCACACGGTGGGCAAAGGGCACGCACTCTGGACCCTAGCCGCCTATTACGAAGTCAAAGTTTCTGACTTGCTGCTCTACAACAATTTGTCTGAAAACGATCTGGTTTCTGTTGGGGATGAGATTGTGATCCAACCACCCAACGGTTGGGTGCCACCACCAACTCCCACTCCACCATTCAGCGTGATCGTGCAAGATGGGCAAACGTTATGGACAATTGCGGCCATTCACAACCTTGAATTGGCAGACCTACTTTTATTTAATGGATTAGATGCCAGCTCCTTTATTAGCGAAGGGGACGAGATAAAAATCCGCCTGCAACCGGGAGAATCTCCTCCCACCTTTACGCCGACTCCGACCCCTGTGCAAAAGTACACGATTCGTGAGGGGGACAGCGCATGGTCGATTGCAGCCAGATTTAACATTACGCTAGACGAACTGTTGGCGTGGAACGGTCTCCCGGCCAATCCGCTCCTGTCTGTCGGTCAAGAGCTCTGGGTTATTCCGGCAGATCAAGCCAATACACAAGCCACATCTACCCCCACCACTCAGCCAGAGAATGCACAGCAAACACCAGTCGCGACAGAACCGATCACGGCCGAATCATCTACCGCAGAGGTAATCGTACTGCCAACTATTACACCGGCCGAAGCTAGCGTAGAACCAGTTGATGAGACGCCTACGCCTGAACCGGCCCAGCAACAAGTCGCTCAGATTGACACCAACAATACAAGTGCGGCTGATTCAGATGCCAATGTACAGGTTCAACAAATCGACCCAGAGGCGACCACGAGCGTGATCAATGGGCCTCTAATTTTGATTGGGCTAGCAGGATTATTCTTAATTGCGGGTGCTTGGCTTTTTTATCAGTCCAGAGAGCTTTCTTGAGCCACATCTGGCTCAGGCTCGTCTTGACCGTCATCAACTCCACAAAAACGCAAAATCATCAGGGCCAGCGCTCTTGTGCATGTCTTTAAATCATCCATCGGCACAAACTCATCCGGCCGGTGCGCAATCCGCACATCCCCTGGCCCAAACATGATGGTGGGTGTCTCCCCTTCGTTTACGAGCAAACGCATATCAGCTCCATACGTCATGCCGCGCACAATCGGGCTTTGCATGGTGATGTCCGTATAGGCATCTTTAGCCAAAGCAATTAGCGGAGAGTCAAGATCGATCTCGGCCGGATCAAATTGGCCGCCCCACCATTCAACAACTGGTGGATTATCTTTTAACCACTCATCAGCTTGAGCCACATTGTGCACAACCGCCTCAAAAGCGGCCCTAGCTTCCTCCAAATTTTCTCCCGGTTCAATTCCATACCGCCCTTCAAACGTCAATGTTTCAGCCACAGTAGATGCCCAATTTCCCGCTCGGATCACCCCACAGCAAATCGGGTATGGGGCATCATAATCTTTAAAAAATGGATGGGTCACACCGGTGTTACGCGTCCTCTCATAAGCCAAAATCGCTTGATAGACGAGAATAAACTTTTCTAACGGATCAACACCCTCAAACCGCATGGCCCCATGGGCCGCCCGGCCGGGTATCGTCACCTTAAAGTTAAAGCAGCCCGCCTGCGCCGGAGCGATCATTAGCTCAGTTGGCTCCATAATCACCGCCCCGTCAGCTTTATGCCCCCGCACAACGGCGGCCAAGGTGCCTGATCCACCATCTTCTTCACCAAAAACAGACTCAAGTAAGACTTTCCCTTTTAATTTAATCCCTAAATCTTTAATCGTTTTAAGGGCGATGATGGCGCAACACAGTCCCCCTTTCATATCAAGCGCCCCACGGCCGTAAACACGATCTGAAGCTGGGTCATAGGTGGCTCGCCACGGGTCAAAGGTCCAGCGGCCCAGCTCTCCGGCCGGAACAACGTCTGTATGGCCGTTTAACAGCAAAGATGGCCCCTCATCGTTCCCCCAGCTCCCAACAACGCCAATCGCCTCAGGCCGCTCAACTTCGGCCGAATATTTAGGATGCTGCTTTAATTGCTCAAAATCGACCAACCACTCGTCTACATCAAACCCAAATCCTAACAATTTTTTAGAGACTAGTTTTTGAACTTCAACCTCTTCTGGGGTTCCGTCTAAGCTTTTTACAGCGACAAGCTCGTCTAAAAGGGTCAGTAATTCATCAAAGTTAATCTTCTCAAGCACATCTTGCTCTATTTGGTTCATGTTTTCTGTCCTAGCGGTGTGGGATGTTTGATCTTCGCTGTAGGCGTTTTTGAAGTTATTAAAAGAAGACCTATGTCCTAGTTGTACATTAATTTCTATTGTCTTAAAGTATAACATGCAAGATCATTGGGGTAACTTATGAATATGAAAAATAACGCACAACAATTACGACCAAAACGAACCTTCAAAGAAGTGATGAATACGCGGCTCGAAAACTACACCGTAGGAGAAGAGATCGCTCATGGGATTACCCACGGCTTAGGGGCAGCGTTCGCTATCGCCGGACTGACCCTGCTGGTTGTCATCGGAGTTAATCAAGGTGGCGTTCGTCACGTTGTGTCTTTCAGCATCTACGGCGCCTCCATGGTTCTGCTCTACCTTGCATCTACCCTATACCATGCCTTGCAATTTCGTCAGTTAAGAACCACCCTGAAAATTATCGACCATGCAGGCATTTATCTGCTCATCGCCGGAACCTATACCCCATTTATGATTCTGGGGGTTGGCACACCGGCCGGTTACGCCGTCTTGGCAGTTGTTTGGACAATTGCGATTCTCGGTATTGTTTACAAGATATTTTTTATCAACAAATTTGAGCTGGCATCAACCCTTAGTTATTTGGCAATGGGATGGCTGACCATATTTGTTTGGAATCAGCTTGTCCAGCAAATTCCACCTCAAGGGCTGGGTTTGCTCATCGCCGGAGGCCTTTCATACTCTGTAGGCGTTATCTTTTTTATATGGGAAAAAATGCCCTACAATCATGCTGTATGGCACTTGTTTGTGCTGGGCGGAAGCTTTTGCCACTTTTTCGCTATGTTCCATCTCGTTTAATCATTTAGCGAATTGTGTTTGAATTGAAGTAGGTCGAAAAAGAAAAAGGAGAATCAATGTCCACTAAATGTGCAGCAACCACGAAATCAGGCAGCCCCTGCAAACGAAACGCGGTTGACGGAACCGACTATTGCAAGCAACACGCTTCAGCAGGTGCTTCGGTCAAAGCGGCCGCTGAAACAGTCACAGCCACAGCGAAAACAGAAGCTGAGAAAGTCGAAGCCGCCTTGGGTCAAATCAAAGATCGTGTTGAAGAGATCAAAAGCGATTCGGAAAAATTCTCTCCGGCAAACTTTTCTCCTGAAAAACTATTTGCATGGATCAAAGAAAATATTGGCAACTTCAACTCCCCCGTTATTAATGAAATATCTGACAAATTAACCTCAGCTACGGCCGATGATTTTCGTAATCCCGATACATGGAAAGAAATTTGGGTGATTGTAAGCGCCGCGATTCAAGAAGAAATGGGGCAGGCTATGAGCAAAGCGGAAGAAGTTGTTTCACCCGCTATCAGCAAGGCTCAAGAGCAATTAGACGGGCTACCAACACTAGGTGAGGCCAAACAGCAAATCAACGAAAATGCGACGGTGAAGGGCGCAATCGATTTTGTTGAAAAACTACCCGGTTACAAAGAGGGGAAAGAGCTTATTAGCCAAGTTCCCGGCTCATCAACCATCTCAAAATTAACCGACGCGATAGATACGACATCCCCCAAAGACTTTTTAGACCCTAAAACATGGGAAGGTTTCTGGACCGTTATCAACCATTCTCTATCAGATGAGATCAACACCTTGCGCGGCGTTGAAGTTGAAGAAGAGATTATCGTAGAAGAAAAATAGGCCGCCTAGAGCTTAGATTATCCAACTCGATAACCTTTACCTCTAAACGGCCTAATCGTTTAAGAAAGTGGACCTTCGCCAGCCCGACCTTAGTTTTTTATTGGTCTGGCGGGGCTCCACCGGTCGAATCAGACTGACCTTGCCCTTCTTGGGTGTCTACCGGCTGGCCAGCTCCACCATTCACGGGAACGGCCGGGTTAATTAGCTCTACAGGGTTCCCATCCTCATCATAAACAGTAATCGTTTCGCCATCCTTTTGAGTTGGCGTGATCACGTTGCTCCCATCAATCTCGGCCGGAATCGGGGTTGAAGCTGGCCCATCATTGGTGATGATGATTCGGGTCGGTGTAATCTCTTCGGCCGGTTGCAGGATACCGTCATCCTGCTCCAGCTCTCCCCCAACACCTGTTTGGATGTCTTGATTACCACTACCAGGCCCATTGCCAAACACAATCCCCGCCAAAACAAGAATCAAAACGGCCGGCACCGCCCATGCGAAAACAGCGCCTAAGCGCCGCACTCGCCTCGTTTTTTGCTCAGCCTGCATCGATTCTGCTGCTGCTAAAAACTTGTTTTTTGACCTGTTCTCGGCCATCGGAGAAGGATAAATATTTTGATTTTTAAGCCTGTCGGCTATTTTATGCAGATCGCCAAACTCCCCCTGAAATTTGCCGTCATTTAAATATTCATCAAACTTTTCGTAATCTTTCATCTCAATTATGCCGTGCTGCTCAAATCAGAATGCTCCTGTTTTGACACAACTTACTTTTCCCCCGCCATAATTTCTCCCAATTTCCGTATACCACGGAATTGGATCTGCCGAATAGCAGTTTCACTTTTACCAATTATAGAAGCAACTTCTGAAACGCTCATTTCAAATGCAAAACGCAAAGAAATAACTTTCTGCTGCTCTTCTTTTAACTGCCCCAAAGCGCTGTTTAACGCATCGTTTGTAAATTCAATTTGGGCAAGCTCTTCAGGTGATTTTTCACGCGAAGGCTCAATTTCTGTCAGACCTGAGTAGGAACGCCGATAGTGTTTTCTGTAATGGTCGTTAATGATATTCGACGCGACGCGATATAGCCAACCTTTTAAGCTATCTCTAGGAGCAGATTTTTGACGGATCGCATTCAAAAGCCTAACAAAAACATCTGATGCATAATCTTCCGCCATTTGACCTGCGCCAACCTTGCTGGCGACATAGCTATAAATAAGCTTGTAATATCGGTCGTGAATCTCAGTTAGTGCCTCAGAGTCTAGCCTTTTAGCATATTCTAAAAGCAAATTGTCTGTTGCCGCTGAGAAATCTTGCCTCGTATTTTCTTGAGTACCTATTTCTTTTGTCACAAATGAAACTTCGAGAGTGTTTAACATGTATTCACCAGTTGCCTGTGATTATGTAACCTAAGTCGCTTGTGCTTTTGTTTTGTTACACCCAAACAAAAACCATATTTAACATAGATATAAATCATGGGCTGAACCGGCCGAACAATGTAGTATTTTAACAGCAAACATATTGAATTCGCGTAATTCTCTATGAGAAAGATATCACAATTAGTTTCTAGGAGAAAAAATGGCAACCCTAATAATTGATGGAAACAGCTACGAAGTTGCAGACGGTACAAAATTGACCGTTGCAATCGAAAATCAAGGCATCGACATCTTGCATCGCTGTGGTGGCAATGCGAAATGCACAACGTGTAAAGTAGCGTTTAATTCTGGGGAACCAGAAGCGATGAACGAAGGCGAAAAAGCAAAGCTAGAAGAAAAAGGTGACTTGGGTCAATATCGACTCTCTTGCCAGTGTGAGTGTGCAGGAACGATGGATGTTAATGTGCTCATGACCATGACCAGCACCGGATTAGAAGATCCAGGACCGGCTTTAAGCGCATAACTTTCAGGACCTTAAACAAATCTCTCTAAAACAAAAAAAGCTGTTTGCCGAATAATCGGCAAACAGCTTTTTTATTAAGAATAGGTTTCAACCAATGGCGAAAACCTATTCTTGCTAATCTTAAATCTAAACTACGCCCGGCCGACAGCCTTTGTGATCGCCCGTTTTACAAAAACGGCCGCCATCTGCTTACGGTAGTCAGCGCTTGCATGGATATCACTCAAGATATCGTCGCCTAAATCGGCCGAAACCGCATTCGCAGCCGCCTCGATATTCGCCTCAGACATCTCTTTTCCAGCCAACGCCGCTTCAACCGAAGCACAGCGTTTTGCATTGGGTGTTAAGCCACCAATTGCCACTGTTGCTGAAGAACAAGATCCATTGCTCATCGTGACCGATGCGGCCGCACCAACAATCGCATAGCGTGATGCTGGGTTAAACAGCTTAGCATATGCGGTGCCTGTACCGGCCGCTTTCGCGGGGACGCTAACTTCGGTTAACAGCTCGTCTTCACCCATTGCGGTTTCAAACAACCCTGTAAAAAAGTCAGCTGCGCCTACTTCGCGCGAACCGCCATCTCCGGCGATTTTCATTGTTGCGCCCAAGGCGGTTAAAACCGTTGGCAAGTCAGATGATGGGTCAGCGTGGGCGACGTTACCGCCGACAGTTCCACGATTACGCACCATCGGGTCACCAATCCAACCAGCCGCTTCTGGCAACGCATCAGGCAGTTCGTCTGATGCGTGAACCGTAGCATGGGTGGTTAAAGCACCGATTTTCACCGTTGCACCGTCTGGACAAACGCCTCGCAAGGCATCAATCCGGCCGATATCAACAATGCAACCAGGGTCTGCTAAACGCAGTTTCATGACCGGGATCAAACTGTGACCGCCTGCCATAAATTTTCCGTCATGTTCTTTTCTAAGCGCAATTGCCTCTTCTACAGACGTTGCGCGATGATAATCAAATTTTGGTGGATACATTTATATTCCTCCCTTCTAGTTAATCAGCCGCTGCTGCAGCATTTTGGATTGCTGTGTGGATTGCCAAAGGTGTATGTGGGATTTCAACATGGCGAACGCCCATCGGTTGCAGTGCGTCCATGACAGCGTTAGCAACGGTTGGTGTTCCCGCAATTGTTCCCATTTCACCAGCCCCTTTTACACCCAGTGGGTTTGAAGGAGATGGGATTTCAATACGACCTAAGTTTGACATCGGCAGATTGTCTGCGCGGGGCATAGCATAGTCTAAGAACGATCCGGTCAAGAGCTGACCATCATCATCATATTGACCGTGCTCGAGCAATGCCTGTCCAACACCCTGAGCGATACCACCTTGTAATTGACCTTCAACGATCATTGGGTTAATGACGTTACCCACATCATCGACGGCCGCATATTTTAATAGCGACACTTCACCGGTATCTTTATCAATCTCGATCATCGCGATATGCGCACTGTTCGGGAAAGTAAAGTTAGGTGGATCAAAGAAGGTATGCTCTTCCAAACCTGGTTCCATATCATCTGGCATGTTATGGGTTAATGCAGAGAATGAAATTTCAAAGAAGCTCTTCGAATTATCAGGAGAGCCTTTCACATGCATCGATGCGGTTTCTGCATCATAAACGATGTCTTCAACCGCTGCTTCAAGCTGATAAGCCGCAATCGCTTTCATCTTTTCTTTGACTTTGATCGCACTCTTCAAGATCGCAGAACCACCAACGGCGGCCGAGCGAGAAGCATACGTGCCCAAGCCAAACGGTGTTTTAGCTGTGTCACCATGGATGATTTCGATATCAGCAATCGGAACGCCTAATTCTTCTGCCACGATTTGAGCAAACGTTGTTTCATGCCCTTGCCCGTGCGTATGAGCACCGGTCATCACAGAGATTTTGCCAGTTGGATGAACACGGACTGAGCCATGTTCCCATAAACCAACCGCAGCACCTAAACTTGTCACAACTTTAGATGGTCCAGCACCAGAGGCTTCGATACAGCCACTAACACCAACACCGACTAAACGCCCTTCAGCTCGTGCAGCGTCCCGTGCGGCCAACATATCGTTATAACCGGCAACTTCCATCGCTTTGTCAAACAGTTGATCATAATCTCCACTGTCATAAACCAAAGCAACCGGGGTTTGGTATGGATACTCGTCTTTCCGAATGAAGTTTTTGCGACGAATCTCAATCGGGTCCATGTTCAAATCACGAGCCGCGATATCAATGATCCGCTCTAGCAAATAACTGGCTTCCGGCCGACCCGCACCACGATAGGCGTCAACCTGTGTCGTGTTTGTCATCGTTCCGAACGATTCACCAAAGATCAATGGGGTCTTATACAACCCAGCGAACAGGGTAATGTACAGAGCTGTTGGGATCATTGGAGCAAATGCTGAAAGATATGCCCCCATGTTGGCCCAAGTTTGAACGTGGAATGCGGTAAATTCACCGTCATTGTTCACACCCAATTTTGCGGTGGTGACATGATCACGGCCGTGTGCGTCAGTTAAGAACGCCTCACTGCGTGACGAAACCCATTTTACCGGCCGTTTTAACTGCATAGAGCAGAATGGCACAATAATCTCTTCTGGATAATGGAAGATTTTTGAGCCAAATCCACCACCAACGTCGGGAGAGATAACCCGCAGCTTATTTTCTGGAATTTGAAGCGTAAACGCACTCATCAAAAGACGAATAACGTGCGGGTTTTGACTCGTTGTCCAAACAACCATCTCATCCATCGCATCACTCCAATCAGCAACACAAGCACGTGGCTCCATTGCGTTTGGAATAAGGCGTTGATTGATGAGGTCGAGCTCAACCACGTGATCAGATGCATCCAAAGCCGCTTTAACAGCATCAGAATCACCCAATGGCCAGTGGAAGCTGGTGTTGTTTGGAGTTTCCTCATGAACTTGAGGTGCGCCTGGCTCAGTCGCTTTTTTCGCATCAACCACAGCATCAAGCGGTGTGTAGTCGACTTCAATTGCGTCTAAGGCATCGTAAGCGATATAAGCAGATTCAGCCACGACAACCGCAACCGCATCCCCAACATGGCGCGCCTTATCAACTGAAAGTGCATGCCACGGGGGCAATTTAATATCTGGAGGTGTAAATCCACATGGGATCGGCCCAATACCGGCCCCTTGAATATCTTGGCCGGTATAAACGGCCAGAACACCATCCATTGCCAATGCTTCACTCGCATCAATATTATCGATGGTAGCATGAGCATAAGGGCTACGTTTTACAGCAGCAAATGCCATATCTGGCAATTTGATATTGGCAACATATTTGCCTTGACCTTGGATAAAGCGAGGATCTTCAACACGCTTTATCGGTTGACCCATAAACTTAGACATTAGTCACCTCCTACCATTTCTGGTGCTGCTTGTTGAACGGCCTTCACAATATTTTGGTAGCCTGTGCAACGGCAAATATTCCCCTCTAAGCCATGACGAATTTCTTCTTCGCTGATATTTGGATTGCCTTCAACCAATTTTGTAGCCGACATAATCATGCCGGGGGTGCAATACCCACATTGCAAACCGTGTTGATCCCAAAATGCTTGCTGCATCGGGTGCAGATCATTTTCAGATGTGTCAGCTAATCCTTCAATTGTTGTCAAACTTGCGCCATCGGCTTGTACAGCCAAGCATGTGCAAGATTTCACAGCCATACCATCCATGTGGATAGTGCAAGCGCCGCATTGACTTGTGTCGCAGCCGATATTGGTGCCGGTTAGATTTAAATCTTCTCGGAGCAAATCGACCAGAAGTTTGCGGGGCTCGACGTCACGAGTGTGAGTTTTGCCGTTTACAGTTACAGTAATTTCCATTTGTACCTTCCTTAAACTGGTAGAGACATCGAAGAGATGGCTTTAGAGCAACCCTGCTCTCACATCTAAATAGTGCAGATGTGACCATCGAATTTGAACAAGTTTCAGTGCCTGACAACAAAAAACCCGCGCAAATTTAATTCGAGCGGGTCATTGAAGGCAGATTGATTCGTTTCGTTTGCAATGCATGCACAGTGGAACTTGTGGACTAGCTCCACAGGCAAGAAGCATTTCCCGATGACTTGTGCCACAGGGGTTTCTTTTGCTATTGGTTTACAAGTTGCCACTACAAACTGCATTGGAATATTTGAAACAATTA
>JAHDEN010000171.1 GCA_020628815.1 Chloroflexota bacterium
GCCGTTACATATCGCTTGGGCCTACAGCTGCTTAAACGCAAAAGGGATGCGCTCATCGCCACCCTGCTATTAGGAGCCAACTTTTCACACCTGCTTTTTAGCCGCCTTGGCTTTCGTGCCATCAGCCAACCATTGTTTCAGGGGCTAACGGTCCTTTTTTTAATAGAAGGGATGCGGCGTCGGCGACTCAAAAAATCAGCTTGGGAATGGTTTGCCACGGCCGGATTTTTTCTGGGGCTAACGGCCCACACCTATTTGGCCGCGCGACTTTTCCCTATCGTACTAGCCATCCCGCTCCTAATTTTTGCGGGGTTATGGTTCAAATATGGAAAGGCGTGGGCTGAAACAAAACCGCTCATTCTCCATTATCTTCTGACTGGATTAATCGGGGTCATCACCCTATTCCCACTGCTTTATTGGTTTACGATTCACCCTGAAGCATTTTGGGTCCGTATCGAGCAAGTGGGCAACACCTCGGCCGGAATCTCACGTTGGGAAGGGATTCGGCGGGCGGCCAGCATGCTATTTTTTCAGGGAGATCCGTATATCCGCTTTAACATCCCAGGCATGGCCCTTTTCCCACCTAGCCTTATGCTATTTCCAGCCATAATAGGATTGCGTTTAGCATGGGAAACTCGGTCAAAACAGATCAACGAGATTTGGTTGGGCAGGCTTATTATGGTCACTGCCCCATTCATCATGCTTTTACCTTCTGCCTTGGCTACGAGTGAAATTGTCCCCAGCAATCTGCGCTCAATCGGCATTTTCCCCTTCATCGTTTTACCCATTGCAAGCGGGTTAGGCTGGATGCTCGATTATGCGATCAACACGAATCGCGAGCGTAGAACGTTTGAAATGATTTTCGCGTCACTCCTCCTGCTTTTTTTGATCGGCAACGTTCTATTCCAACCGATCTTATACTTTACCCAATGGGGGCCCAGCCAAGAAGCATTTTTAGAGACGGAGGGGGATGTAACGGCCGTTGCTAACTTTTTAAACAGCGTCGAAACAGATCGGCCGATTTTGGTCTCAACACGGTTTGTCCCCCATCCCACACTGGCTTTTTATGTGGATGGGTACAATCAACTCCCCCTCATCCCCAACGGGCAAACGCTCGTTTACCCCGCCGGGGAACGGCCGCTGATGATCTTCCCTACATCTAGCCCAGAAAACGATTGGATCGCCAGCCTGCCGGGAGAGCGGGAGACCCATTTTGCTCAAAATGAGTTTGAAGCATTTACAACATTTGTTCCGGCCGAAGATTTCCCATCCCCCCAACAGCCGGTCAGCGGTAACTTCGGCTTTGCCATCGAGCAACTTGGGTATGATCTAGAAACAGGCAAAGTTGGCGAAACGATAACCCTACGCACCTACAACAAGGTTTTAGGCAATCCCGGATTTAACATGGTCCCGTTTGTGCATTTAGAAGACCATCTGGGCAACCGCTGGGGGCAACTAGAACAGCCGGGCTATTCTCCCGCCAACTGGCAAACGGGTGATCTGTTTGTCCAACAGTTTGAAATGCCAATACCGGCCGGGTTGCCCCCAACCAGCCAATACACGCTGCGCATCGGCTGGTTTGATGGGGATTCAGGCCACGAGGTCACCCGTTTTGATGTCAACAACCAGTTTGCTGGAGCAGCGTTTTTGATCGAAGATGTCTCGTTAGCCTACGGTGGGCAACGAACCCTAGACATACCGGTTGAGCAACCACAAGATCAAGATTTTCAGCCGGGGCTTACTTATTTAGGAGGGCAAGTCGCCAATGCGCAAACTAAATATTTTCAAGGGGCTCAGCTCGATTTCACGCTGTGGTGGCAGGCTGATTCACAACTAACCTCAGCCAAAATCGTGACCGTGCTTGAACAAGGTGATTTGCAGATTGAGCTTGGGCAGGTTGATCCGGCCGGCGACAGCTATCCGTTTGATCAGTGGCAAACGCCTATCTCACTTATTGATCAACACAGGGTCCAAATTCCGACCGACACCCCACCGGGCGACTGGAATTTCAACGTCTATTTTGTCAAAGCCGGTGACAGCCCCAAGCCGCTCCTCTCCTACCAGTTTTTTATAGACGAGCTTGACTTGATTCTAGAAGAGCCTCCATCTTCAAATCCTGTTGGGGTCAACTTTGAAGGGCAGCTAAGGCTTGTCGGCTATTCTCTAGATGAAACTACAGGGGAGTTAGAGTTGGTTTGGCAAAAAATCGGGAACACGGATCAAGATTTTGTGGCGTTTATCCATCTGCGAAATCAAGACGAGACTTGCTGTGTATGGCAGGCTGACCGGCCGATGATCGCTTCGGCCGCACGTCCCACCAGCCGCTGGTTGGTTGATGAATATGTGATTGAGCGGTTTGAGATTGAAGCTGATTTGACCCAATTACCGTTGGTTGTGGGAGTTTACCGGCCGGGAAATGGGATCCGTTTAACCATAGATGGCTCCGACACTGATCAACTGCAACTGCTTGATTTCAAGCGATAAAACCGGTTAGGGAAGAGGGGCACGAATCGTCATGTCATCATAGATTCGCACCAAAACAGTCCCATCTTTTTGATCAATCGCATACACCCGTTCAAGATCAAACACATCAAAAACCCCCTCTTTGGCCTCTCCCAACACCATTCCCTGATTGAGCGGCGTATACCCTTGCCGAATGTACCAAACTATCACGTCGCCGATCTCGTCATTTGTCACAACGCACCGGTACCGCTCTAACCGAACGCTTTTCCCCCGCTGCACCCACTCAGTTGTGCCACAGCGGCCGACCCCCTCAACAACGGTCCCGTGGGGGTAATCGTACTGATCATCCGGCCGCAAAAAAAGGGTCACCCCAGCCCCAGCCATGCACAAAAACAGAAACATGATTCCGGCAAGGGCAACAATTAATTGTGTGGGGATTTTTTCGGTCATCGTAACCTGCTGAATTACCTACATCTGGTCATAAAAATCACAATCTAGCGAATGGTCATTAACTAAGCCGCATGACTGCATGTAAGCGTAGCAGATGGTTGGACCCACAAAACTAAAGCCGCGCTTTTTCAAAGCCTTTGACATCGCTTGGGATTCGGGGGTTTCGGCCGGTACATCTGCCCGTGTAGCCCAACGATTAACGATGGTCTGGTGGTCTACAAACTGCCAAATCCATGTGTCAAAGCTACCAAATTCTTCTTGAACCGCTAAGAACGCTTTGGCATTTTTAATAAAGGCGTTCACCTTTAACCGATTGCGCACAATTCCAGCATTTTGCAGCAGTTCTGCAATTTTCTCATCTCCATATTGGGATATTTTGACCGCATCAAAATGATCAAATGCCTCGCGATAATTCTCTCGCTTACGCAAAATGGTGATCCAACTTAGCCCGGCCTGCGCCCCTTCTAAGCACAGCATTTCAAAAAGAGTATGGTCGTCATGAACCGGCCGCCCCCATTCTTCATCATGGTATTTAATATATTGCGGATCGTCTCCGCACCAAGCACATCGATTCATCCCATTTCTCCTAGATTTCAATAATTTAATTATTCAACGTAATGTAAATATCGCCGCAGGGGCCGACGCATCAGTTTTAAGCAATTACGTCAAACTAAACAAAAAAGCCCCAACCAAATGGCTGGGGCTTTGAAATTTAATCAGTTTAAAACTAACCGTCAAGCAAAGCGTCTAAGGCGTTCCAAGCTTCATCTAGCGCGATGGCTGATGCGGCCGGTTTGCTTTCGATATTGTCTAAAGCAGCCTGCAAACTTGATGAGAGTGTTTCATCCGTTGAAAGAGATGTCGCATCTTCAATCGCTTGTCCGGCCGAAACCACATCGTTTTCAAGCAGATGGATTTTTGCACGTGCGATGTGGCCTAAAATGCGAACCAAGGTTAGATCAACCTGGGCAGGTGCCACATCGGCCGCTGCGGTTGTCTCTTCTGTCGCTTCTTCCTCGGTTTCCTCTGCCACAGTTACAGCCGCGACAGTGCCACTCACCACAACGGATGATTCAAGATCAGCCAAACTTGTTTCTAGAGCTGAAATTTGCCCCTGCAGTGTTGAAAGTGCAGTATCAACTGATGCCGTATCATCAGAAACCGCATTCACAATGACACCAATGTCATCGGCCGTTCGAGCCAATTCTTCAACATCGATTTGTGCCGCCGCTAGATCATCTAAGATACCGGTTTGCGCCTCTGTTAAAGCCGCTACCTGATCTTGTTGTGCACTGATCAATTCAGCTTGTGAAGCAACTGCGTCACTCAACTCACCCAGTTCGGTAGATAAAGAACCAACATCATCTTTAACGTCTCCAACAACACCGTCGATAAAGTCAGCTTTATTAGAAACTGAGGCGATTTGGGACTCATATTGTTGGATACCAAGCATTTCTACCTGCATATCGTTCAATCGTTTTGTTTGGTTATTATTGGTGGCATTGCTTAAATTAATCCAGCTAGCCGCCCCTGTACCCATAGCGATACCGCCGGCAATTACGACGAGCAACAGGATGAGTTTAAACAAAAATATAAAAAATCGAGCGATAAAAGAGCGCTGGGGTTGTGCAGGCTCTGGTCTACTATCTGCAACCATAAGATTTGCTTCTCCGAGTTAATGGTGAGTTTGGAGCCACTATTTTGACAGGATTTTGAGAATCATCAAGATTTAGTGGGTCGAACTAATAGAATTTGGTCGAATCGAGATACAAAAACGGCCGGATGTACGTATAAAAACAACCGGCCGTCAGAGTCTTCTAACTAAAATTTATTCGTCGCTTTGAGGAACTTCAACAACGATTGGTGTTGGGGTTGGTTCTGGTCCCGGGGTGATCTCAATAACGATCGTACCGGTGCTGCTACCTTCTTCTGAACCTTCGCCGGTGTCGCTGTCCTCAGTGTTCTCTTCAGCGTCCACATCAACGTTTGCGTCGGTTGTATCAACGTCTGCATCCGCATCTGCTTCTTCACTTTCTGAGTCACTGTCAGTTGCATCAGCGTCAGCGTCAGCATCCGCATCGGCCTCTGCATCCTCTTCCATTGTTTCCGCATCAGCGTCAGCCGCATCTGCGTCTACGATGTCAGCTTCAGCATCTGCTTCTTCAGGGACACCTTTGATGTTAACCAACAAGTTACGTAGATCAACTAAGAAGCCATCAAATACTTCGGTTACAGCGTTGAGTTCACCAATTTGTTCACCCAAAACTTCATCAGCAGCCATTAGCTCTGCATCAACTTCGCTTAAAGCAACAGTTGTGTCTTCTAAAGATGCTAAAGCGGCTTCAGCTTCGCTGATGGTGCCATTAATCGCTTCGATGTTGTCTAAGATCGCGTCATACTCTGTGTTAATCGTTGAGATTTCGCTATTGATCGAGCTAACGTCTGCAGCAACATTGCTAACTTCTACGCCAACTGAATCGATACGGCCGTTAACAGCCCCTTCGATTTGGCTTACCCGATCTGTTCCAGAATTAAGTGATTCAACAATGCGAGCTTGACCGTTTTGCATCGGTTGAAGGAAGACGAAGTAGCCGATAATCATGGCTAACGCTAGACCGAGCAATGCACCTAGCAATGCGGCCAACCAGTCGATACCGCGTGGTTCGCTGGCGACAGCGGCTGCGGCCGGTGCTGCCATTGGTTCAGGGCGGGTAGTAGCTCGGGGAGCAGCTGCGGCCGCCATTGGCTCAGCTTCAACCTCTGCAGCAACTTCTGCATCTGCATCAGCAGCAACACGCACAACTTCAGGAATTGAGTCGATCGCCTCTTCTACATCGTCAGCAGCTTCTTCAACCACGACTTCTGCATCATCAGCCATATCCATTTCAACGACTGGCAATTCTGCATCAAGGTCGATTTCAGCCAAAGGCACGTCGTCTACATCCGCATCAAAAGAAACTTCAGTAACCTGACCAACTTCAGATTCTACTTCCACTTCCTCGACCACTTCTTCAACCAGCGCGCTTACGCTTTCTTCGGTTTCAGCAATCACACCAGATCCGTTGGTGCTGATGCCAGAAGCGACAGTTTCAACCAACGTTGCGGCCGTGTTTCCGTTTGATGAAACGGCAACAAGCCCAGAAAGCTCTGAAACCATCCGTTCAGAAATACCTGGTACAGAAGCCAAATCTTCAACCTCTTCAAAAGGGTGAACTTTTTCGCGGTATTGGACGATTCTGGCAGCAAGTCCTTTGGCGATCCCCGGCAACTCGACTAATTCTTCTTGTGAAGCGGTGTTTATATTGATCAAATTATCACTCATGATTATCGTATATCTTCCTTGCAAATACGGTTTGCAAAATATTTAACGCGAGAACTCCCCCACGACAAAAAATATTAAAGGTTTAAACAGTTGATTGAAATGCGTACTACTATGTAGATTTAGCGTGTATTCTCCCATTAACGCCTTAATTCTAGAAGATTTTGCAGTTCTGTTCCAGTCTAAAACTGCAATCTGACAGCATGTTCACAATCTACTCACCCCAGCGATCAGTTTTTTCCCTGCCATTCACGAATTGACAGGACTGATGACCTATATAAATGGCTTATCGAATGTGGGGGATAGCGATGTTCTACACCAACCGGACATGCTAGGCGAGCGAGACAGGTTTCAACACAAGAGGAGCCATCTTTTAAACGATGGGTGATGCACTGCTGCAGTTTGAATTCGGCCGATGATTGTTGCACCGCCCCGGCCGGGCACGCCGTTTGGCACGGTTTGTCGACACAGGTCAAACAAGGGGATGGGACTGGATCAGACCGAGTGGGCGGCAGTGGGATAGAAGTCAAAAACGCTGACCGAAACGCAAACCACAGTCCGTATTCTGCGCTAATCGAATTTCCTATCGGGGATGGCGTTCCCCATCCTGCCAATTCACCCAGCTGTTGCAGCGGAACCATGATCGATGATTGAGGGTATGCAATCTGATTTATATCCCCTTCGGCCGAAATCTCGTCAATCAGCTGACCCGTTAGGTGCAGACTAAACGTATCAATCGGATCCGAAACCGTTAGCTCAGCCTTCTCAAGCTCATCGAAAAACAGACGGCCGCCGTTGCCGAGCAGCACCAGCCGACTAAACCGGGACAAATCTGCCCCACTTTGTTCCATCGTAGCCACAATCGACTTTGGCAGCTGAGCTAGGTCAAAAACCGCGATCAAATTTAGCCCCCGCTCGCTGAGCTTTTCGGCCGCTTCGGCAAATAAAAGAGACTGTTCGTGCATCAATCAGATTATGCACGAACAACCCAAATTAGCCACCCATCTCATCATCCCTAGGAACGTGATTTAAATTAATGTCCCAACTGAAGGTTAGATCACAGGAAAACAATTTGCAGATGGGACAATTACAGGGTGCCCCTTGAGGGTTTTTGTCCCAACTATTGTATTTACCCGCATCTTTTAGGCTAGACAAGTCGCAAAATATCGCCAATCCACGGCGAGCCATTCGACAAAATTGATTTTAAAATCCAAGTTTTTCCCCGAATGACTAGCCTCTACAGCTGGCGTTGAATTGTAGGGGCTAGTCATCGCCAGATGAAAGGGGCAATCTTTGATTGTCACGCTCATCTGAAGCGATGGCTCGCCCATAAAACAAACAGATATGATGTCTTGATATGTTGTAACAATACATTAGTTGGGAAAGATGCCCTTGAGGGTATTTAAAATTCAGTCCTTAACGCACAATCGGCATATGAATCGACTCTGTTAAAAAGATGCGGCTGATCGTGCGATAGGCGTAGCTAAACTCAAAGTTTTTCGGATTCACATCGCTACTGCACGAGACACAATACACTTCGGCCGGGCCACCTTTCCATATCACTGTGGCTGCGGGTGAGCGAATCCCACCCTCGTACCCCACCGAAATCTTGTATGCCCGGCCGGGTTCAAGCTCGATTGGTGAACTAAAATCAACCCGGTTCCAGCCGGTTTTAATTGATGCGCTAGGAATCGTGATGGATCCGAGCACCTCATCATCCCCGTCAGAAACGGTGACAACCATGTTGGTGGCCGAGCCGTTAGCTTCTAACCAAACTTCGGCCGAAACCAGCACCGGTTCAGTTGGCACAAACTTTTGCCATCTAAATTGAGATTCTTCAATCGGATATCCTGTGCCATTTTCCGTCTGCTCACTGCCAATCGCATCAACATACGGGAACTCGTCTTCCGTTCGGGGCGGTGGTTCAGGGCTTGGGTTACCGGTAGGTGCGGGGGTTGATGTGGGTGCAGGCTGAGCCGTAGGGGTCGGTAAAACCGGTGTCTCTGCACCTACGGCCGAAATTGACCAACCCAGATCTTTCAACATCGCCAAGGCGATATCTCCCGGGTCATGAATCGCTTCCCCATTGGCGATTGAATGGGTCATGAGCGCATTGCCTGTGTTATCAAATGTGGTGTCGAGATGGGAGAAACTTGATCCTTGTGACCAATTATTGGGGGAGTAGATCTTAGCCGGTTCCCCTTGATTGGCTTCAAGCACATGAGCCCCATCAAAATACAGGTTGCCGCTAATTAATTGGTCACGCAGCTCGGCCGATCCGTTGCCAAATGAATCGATCAGTTTTGCACCCGACCCATTTGCTCCGTACACATCATAGATAACCGGATCGTATTCGCCGTTGTTGCCATAGCCATACAGACCAATGGCGGATGAAACAGCCATCGAACCGGCAAATCCAAGTCCGTGGCCAACCTCATGCAACACGACTGAAACAAAATCATACTGATTGAATTTCGGGTTTCCGTCGGTGCCAAAATACCAGTTGCTGAACTGGCTATTGAAGTTGGCGATAACCTCGGCCGAATCCCCATTTTTATCGTCACCCGCAAAGGAGTTGAGCAATGCGATCGGGTACCATGTGTTCTGCCGTGGCATTTCGGCGTAGTTTCGGCCGATGTTGGTGCTGCTGGCCGACCCAAGCACATTGTTGCCTAACACGGCCCAACAGGCGTCTACCGTGATCGGGACATTCGAAATGATTAATGTCTCCCAAATGTCAATGGCGTACTCAAATGCCACTTTGGCATCAGGTGTCCAATCGGCCGTAGTCCCATTACAACTGCTCGGGTTCCAATTCACATGAATCGTGGCGGTTTGGGGCGCGCGGCCGGGCATCAGGCGCGGCGGCAGATAGACCATCCTAGTCTCGGGCTCAGCCAATAATCCATCTGTTGGGTGAGGTGATTGTACGGTTTGTAGTTCGGCCGATTGTGGGAAATCGGTTTGTTGAGATTCAGACTGCGGAATCCCAAGCAGGATCATAATAATTAAACCTGAAAAAACATAAAAATATATAGGTTGTCGAACATTCTGCATCTAAAAAATTCCTTAAGCATCACGTTAAATGTAGCGTTGGATTTTTAGCAGAATAACTTTCCTGCACAGGCAAAGTTTGGTGTGACCACAGCTTTAAAAAAGATACAGCCATGTGATGCTAAGCAACATTTTGCAGGCAAAAAGCAGGTTTTTTTCAAAATCGGTACCAATGTATTAGACCAATTTTTGTTTTCGAAAGAATTTCTCGGGGGTCCCACGGACCTGTGGGCTAGGACAAGGCTCCTACTAGGCTTAAAAGCAAATGGTTAATGGTAAATTTTGAACGGTGAATGGCGCTTCGCTTCCAAATAGCCTCAGTCTTGAATAAGAACCAAGACGCAAGTTGTCTTCCAAAAGAACGGTGTCATCTAAGGCCTAAAGGCCCGATGACACCGTTCTACTTGATTTCAAGTTAGATAGTTGGGCTCAAATAAGTTGTAAAGACTATTTTCAGACGTTTCGAGCTTAAACAAAGCTCAGGCAAATGGTGAATTGAACGCACACCATTCATCGCTCAGAATTCGTTAGGAAAATTCTACCGGTCCAGATGGATGATTTCCCGCTCAAGCGCAACAGTTACGGCCGCCGTGCGGTCATCCACACCCAACTTACCAAAAATATGGATCAGATGGGTTTTAACTGTAGCAGTACTAATGTGCAGCGCCTTGGCGATTTCACGATTGCTCAGCCCTTTTGACACCTGCTTTAGCACTTCAACCTCACGGTCGCTCAGCTTCTCTTCGGCCGGTTTGCGCATGTGCCCCATCAGGCGGGCTGCCACGGCCGGTGCTAAAACCGTCTCCCCACGCGCTGCCGACCGGATAGCCCGGAACAGTTCGTCACGCGGTGTGTCTTTCAACAAATAGCCGGTTGCACCCGCTTCGATAGCACGCACAATATCGCGATCACTATCAAACGTCGTTAACACCAAAATATAAGGGGCATCTTTTTTCTTCGTGATTTCAGTGATGGCAGAGACCCCGTCCCCACCGGGCATCCGCAGATCCATAAGGATCACATCCGGCCGGAGTGTTTGTGCCAGCTCAACCGCAATTTTGCCGTTCTCCGCTTCTCCCACCACTTCAAACCCATCATGGGCCGACAAAATGCCTTCCATCCCAGCCCGCACAACCGGATGATCATCTACAAGTAAAACTTTTATATCAGTCATAATATTTCTTCTTGGGAACGCAGATTAAATCTTCCGCCTCTAACCCATCTCTCTATTGCTCTCGTCTTTATTCGTTTGGCTTAAAGGCAAAATCGCCGTCACAGTTGTCCCTTCACCCGGGGCGGATTCTACAAATAGTTCACCGCCCGATTGGGTCACCCGTTCGTTCATTGCGTGCAGTCCAAACCCGCTCATCGCAAATGGGTCGCTCGCAGTTTCGTCCGGATCATGCTCGAACCCGATCCCATTATCCTCAATATCTAACACCACTTGGTCCCCAATCCATGAAAGTGTGACCTGCACGGCGGAGGCCTGAGCATGTTTCATGATGTTGGCCAACCCCTCTTGGGTTGTTCTCAACATCGTAATTTCCGTTTCAGGGTGGGTATCAGCGGGATCACCGTTTTCACTCAGCGACGATTCTATCCCACTTTGGGTTGACCAGTCAGCCAGCAGAGCGCGTAATGCCTCGGCCGGGGTTTCACTTTTCTCAAGCAGATCCGGCCGTAAATCGTTTACAACTTGCCGTGCCTGGGTTAATCCAACCCGAGCCATTTTTTCCGCCTGTTGCAAGTGGAATTCCGCCTTTTCTGGCTTTGAGGCTTTCATCCCATCAGCCGCCTCGAGATGCATAATCACCCCGATATACCCCTGTGCCAGCGTATCATGAATGTCACGGGCCAAACGACCCCGTTCGGCCAACATACCCTCGCGATGTTCGGCCGCAATCAGCTCAGCCTGAGTCGCCTGCAGCTCTTCTAACAGGCGCAGCCGCTCAGCACTGTCGTTGATGATGCTGTACATCCACAGCCCAAAAACATACCCCATCACGCTCAAAATGACCCAGACCGACAAATTAAGCAGCGTAAAGCCAAATACCTCGATCTGCTGAAACAGCGCACCCAAGAACATGAGCAAATCAAGCCCCAAGGCAAAACGGCGCACAAGATGCTGATGCATCTGAACCACCATGCTAAACAGGTGAATCAGCCAAAAGGGGGATGAGAGAACGAGAGTCACCCATAAAATAACTTGTATAAAAAAGAGGGTTAAGCTGAGGTTAGGCTGATCTTGTAGGTTCTGCCCCATTTGGCGCAATCTAAAAACGATAGCTTGCGTGATGCCCAAGGTGATTGACAGCACTAAAATTTCAAACGCATCTTGTGAAGATGCTTGCCCCATCGATCCGGCAACCCCGATACAAAATGTAATGGCCCATAGAGACATCCAAATTATTTCGAATCTGGAGAATGTTTGTTTTGGCTGGGTGATGGTCTGCAAATTTGCCATGTCTATACCAAGTTTAAACTCAAATGATTAGGTGCCAAAAATTTTAATAAGAACGAAAGCCCCGACAGAGTGATTCTGCCGGGGCGGTTGAGATTTCCAATACCTATCTTCGGCCGTTTATCTTTGCACGTTGTGCTTAAACAGCGGCCGGAGATTTTTCCACTGGATCAATTGAATCAACTGATCCAGAATCGTCGTTGTTAACTCGGGCTAAGATTGCGCTACCAAGGGCCAGCACATAGCTCGCTAGAGCAAAGATGCCGCCAACCAATGGGAGTGTGATCAAAATCGCTGCAACTGCGACGGCCACAAGAATACCAGTCATTCCCATGTCGGTAAACTGTGTACCCAGCCAGTATGCGATCACAATCGGGCTAAGCAACCAGATCAAAGCCAAACCGCTGAATCCGGTTAAAGCCACAGCCATCGCGCCGCCAAATCCGAACAAGATGCCCATCAAAAGGGTTGCGATAAAAATCACGATTGGCAAAAAGACAAATCCGGCTAAACCGTATCCGACACTGGTACCAAGATGGTTGTTTAAAGCGTTGTTGTGTCGCGGGAAGAAACCTGGAACAAAGCGGATAAGCAGCCAAGCGATCAGGACATATCCGATCACGGCCAGCAATGTGCTAACGAACCACTCTCTAATTAATGATCCGGTTGTGGGTGCAACTTCTTCATCTTCGAAGAATTCGGCAAAGCTGGCTGAATCTTCGGCCGCTTGAACCTGCTCAGGGGTTGTATAAGATAGTTTTCCACCGATGCGATTGCTTTCGGTTACATCCAGTTCTTCGGTGCCGATAAACGCATCACCAGCGATTTTACTATCGAGTTTAACCAGTCCACCGCCGATCATCACATCACCAGCGACATCACCTTTGATTGTGATTTGTCCGCCAGCAACTCGCACATCATCGGCCGTTCCTGTAAAGACAAATGTACCGGCTGATGAGAAAATATCTTCAGATACATCTCCATTCACAGTAATCGTTGCACCAGCTACAAACAGATTGCCATCAATGTTGCCATTGACAGTGACTGTTTGGCCTGCTGCAAACAGGTCGCCGTTGATATCCCCATCAATCAAAATATCAGTGGCACTGACAAACAGTGTGTCATCAACTGTTTCACCTGCTTCAAGCTCATACGTCTCGCCGCTATCAAAGTCGGCCGCTTCTGCTGAGCCACCGGTAAAGCTAAATAAAATAATGGCCAATATCAGGCCGAGTCCTAGTTTGTTTAAAATTTTCATTTTTACCTCCGATTCGACTTAAGGCGGTCACTGCCTCGTCAGAAGTGGAATCTGTTGTGTTTTCAATCAATGGCGGTAGTTTAAATGTGATAGCCATTTTTGAAATCCATCTGGCGATTACCGTTTTTACCAGAGAAGGTTGATTT